>NZ_JBAKFV010000011.1:0-223487 GCF_036889365.1 Caulobacter sp. CCNWLW153 | reverse complement strand
TCGTCGAGCGCCGTGGGTTTCAGAAAAAGCCTGGGTCCCCGCTTTCGCGGGGATTTTACGGGGAAAGATGGCCGGCCTGGCGGAAGCTGAGAACGGCCCCCCTCAGGCCCTCCGGGCCACCTCCCCCGCAGGGGGAGGATCTGCCGATCAGGCCTTGCGGTTCAGCGTGATCGCGGTGGCGTTGTTGGCGTAGCCGGCGCCGTGGGCGCTGGGGCCGTAGCCGGCGGCTTGCGGGCGTTGGGCGGCGATCTCGTTGGCGACGGCGCGGACGAGGCCCTCGGTGACGGTCTTGGCCGCGGCGATGGCGCGCGACTGGCGGGCCAGCACGGCGTCGAAGGCCTCGGTGGCGCGCACCAGGCGGCGGCGGCGGTCGGGCGTGGCGGCCTGCACCAGGGCGACGTTGCCGCGCACCCTGGCCGACTCGTGGCGATAGACATTGGCCAGCTTGGCCGTCTCCTCGACGTGGCGGGCGGCCTCGTGCGGGCGGCGGGCCTCGAAGGCGGTGGCTTGCCTGGCGATCAGGTCGGTCAGGCGCTCGGTCAGGATGATCAGCTGTTCGACGCGCTCGTCCGAGGCAGAGAGGAGGGCGGGGCTCGTCATTGGGCGACCTCCTGCAGGCCCTGCATCTTCAGCATCTCGCGCTGGACGGTGGCCGAGACGCCGACGCCGCCGGCCTTGGTCACTTCCTTGGCCATGGCGTCGGTCAGCAGCGACTTGAACATCTCCTCGCCCTGGCCGCCGCCGAAGGGCTCGGGCGTCTTCACGCCCTCGAACATCGACTGCATCATCACCGACAGGAACGAGGACTCGAACTTGTCGGCCGTCTCCTTGATCTTGCCGCGCTTGAGCAGTTCGGCGGCCGAGCTGGCGGTGGGGCCCGTGCTGGCGGTCAGGCCGGTGATCGGCGGCGAGGTGATGGAGAAGGCGCTCATCACATCACCTCGATGTCGGCTTGCAGGGCGCCGGCGGCCTTCACCGCCTGCAGGATGGTGATCATGTCGCGCGGGGTGACGCCCAGGGCGTTGAGGCCGCCGACCAGGCTCTTGAGCGACGCGCCGCCGCCGAGCGTGATCAGCTTCTTGCCCTTTTCCTCGTCGATGCTGATCGCCGACTGCGGGACGACCGTGGTGCGGCCCTGGCTGAACGGGGCGGGCTGGCTGACGGCCGGGGTCTCCTGGACCGAGATGGTCAGGTTGCCCTGAGCGATGGCCACCTGGCTGATGCGGACGTCGTCGCCCATCACCACCACGCCGTTGACCTCGTCGATGATCACCTTGGCCGGGCCGTCGGGCTCGACTTCCAGGTTCTCGATGGCGGTCACGAAGCTGATCATGTCCATGCCGGCCGGCGAGCGGATGGCGACGATGGTCGGGTTCTGGGCCTGGGCGCAGCCGGGGTACTTGGAATTGATGGCGTCGGCGATGCGGCGCGAGGTCGTGAAGTCGGGGTTGCGCAGCGACAGGCGCAGTTCGCTCATGGCCACCATCTGGAAGCCGGTCTCGCGCTCGACGTCGGCGCCGGCGGCGATGCGGCCGGCGGTGGGCACGCCGCGGCTGATCGAGCTGCCCGAGGCGCCGCCGGCCGAGACGGCGCCGGTCTGCACCTGGCCTTGCGCGACGGCGTAGGTCTGGCCATCGGCGCCTTGCAGCGCGGTGACCATCAGGGTGCCGCCCTGCAGGCTCTTGGCGTCGCCCATGGCCGAGACCGAGACGTCGATCTTCGCACCGGCGCCGGCGAAGGCGGGCAGCTTGGCGGTGACCATCACGGCCGCGGCGTTCTTGGCGTTGAGGTTGGCGTCGCGGATGTTGACGCCCTGGCGTTCCAGCAGCGACTCCATGCTCTGCTTGGTCATCGGCGCGTTGCGCAGGCTGTCGCCCGTGCCGTTGAGGCCCACGACGATGCCGTAGCCGATCAGGTGGTTATCGCGCACGCCTTCGACGGCGACGATGTCCTTGATCCGCGACTTGGCGGCGGCCGGACCGGCGACGACGACGACGGCCGCGAGAGCCAGGCCGGCGAGAACGGAGCTGAAAAGTGAAGGACGCATGGACTTCCACACCGAGGACGCAATTCCGTCGCGGCCCATGCCAGAACCGGGCCAACGAAAAAGGTGAGGAAAATCAATGATCAGGGCGGACAGAAACGCCTGCGACAATCCTGTCCGGCAGATTCTGCCCGGCATTAACCATACCGCAAGCGCGCTTCTCGAATATGAGTTCTCATCGGGGAGCGCGACTCCCTATATGTAGGCGTACGAGACCAGCGGTGGAGCGACGGTCGTCATGAAGGTTTCGAGCACGGGAGGCGTGGGCGCGGCTGGCGCATCACGCGCGCGGCCGACGGGCGGCGGGTCGAGCTTCGCGCTGCCCAGCGTCGGCGCGGCCGGCGGCGTCGCCGGAACCGCGGCGGCCGGCGGCCTGGCGGGCATGGGCTCGCTGGACGCCCTGCTCGCCTTGCAGGCCAACATGGATCCGGCCGAGCGCAAGCGCCGGGCGATCCGCCGGGCCGACGACATCCTCGACATCCTCGACGGCCTGAAGATCGCCGTGCTGGACGGGGAGGTCTCGCCCAGCACCATCGACAAGCTCAAGCGGGCCGTTCGCGAGCATCGCGAATCCGTCGACGATCCGAAATTGCAGAGCCTGCTCAACGAGATCGAGACCCGCGCCGCCGTCGAAGAGGCCAAGCTGGCCGTCATGCGCGGCGCGTGAGGAACGGCGGGATGGAACCTCTGGCCCTTTCCCGCGATTTTACAGCCCCGGTCGGCGCGGCGAAGCTCGCCGTAAGCGTGAGTCGCCGTCGCCCGCATGGGCCGTTCAAGGGCGCTCGCGCGCCTGAACGCGCCGCTCACGCGACGTTCATTGAACGGGGCTATCGTTTTGGTATAAGCACACCGCCCGCTGAGGGCGGAGTTCATCGGGGCGTGAGGCGTTGATGCAGACGGCCACTGTTCTTAAAGAACCGGACACCTATCGTCCTTCGGACGACGAGCCTTTCATGAACGAGCGTCAGCTTGAATATTTCAAGCAGAAGCTGCTCGGCTGGAAGGAAGAGATCCTCCGCGAATCTCGCGAGACGGTGTCCCATCTTCAGACTGAAACTGAAAACCATGCCGACCTCGCCGACCGGGCGTCGTCGGAAACCGACCGAGCGCTGGAATTGCGGACCCGCGATCGGCAACGGAAACTGATCTCCAAGATCGACCAGGCGTTGCGCCGCGTCGAAGACGGCAGCTACGGCTACTGCGAAGAGACCGGCGAGCCTATCGGCCTGGCCCGTCTCGACGCCCGCCCGACCGCCACCCTGAGCCTCGAGGCCCAGGAACGTCACGAGCGCCGCGAACGCGTCCACCGCGACGACTGAGGCCCCCTTTGGGGCCCTCGGACCCGACTGATGTGTTTCAAGCGGCCTCGCCCGAAAGGGCGGGGCCGTTTTTGTTTGAACCTCCCCCTGTGGGGGAGGCGATCGCGCAGCGATCGGAGGGGGAGTGACTTGGAACTCGGCCAACTCACCGGAAGCTGAAAACGTCCCCCCACCGGCCTTCGGCCGCCTCCCCCAGAGGGGGAGGTCCCTTTAGGCGGTCGCCCGCTTCTCCTCGCCCCGCGCCGTCAGCCAGTACATCACCGGCGTGGCCACCCGCGACAGCACGGTGGAGGTCACGAGGCCGCCGATGATGGCGATGGCCAGGGGCGAGTAGAGGCCCGAGCGTTCGAGGGCCAGCGGCAGGAGGCCGCCGATCGCCGTGGCCGAGGTCAGCAGCACCGGCAGGAAGCGCACCTCGCCGGCCTTCTCGATGGCGTCGTGCAGGTTCATTCCCTCGCGGCGCAGCTGTTCGGTGAAGTCGACCAGCAGGATCGAGTTCTTGATCTCGATGCCGATCAGGGCGATCAGGCCGATGGTGGCCGTGAACGACAGCGAATTGCCGGTCAGCCACAGGGCCGCGGCCGCGCCGAAGATCCCGAACGGGATGATGCCGGCGACCACCAGGGCGGTCTTGAACTTGCGGAACTCCAGGACCAGCACCGCCAGGATCCCGAACACCGCCACCATCACCGCAGCCCCCAGGCCCGCGAAGCTTTCCGACTGGGCCTCGGCCTGGCCGCCCAGGGTCAGGGCGTAGCCGGGCGGCATGGGCAGCGCCCTCTGCAGGCGGGCCAGCACCTCCTTGGTGACGTTGTCGGTCAGGTAGCCGGTGCGCACGAAGGCGGTGACCGTCACCGTCCGCTCGCGGTCGAAGCGGTCGATGCGGGCGGGGCTGGACTTCAGGCTGGGGGTGGCGATGGCCGACAGCGGCGCGGCCTCGCCGTCGGCGGTGGGCACGTAGACGCCAGACAGGGCCGACAGGGCGTTGCGGTCGGCGCCGTCGACCTGGCTCATCGGCAGGCGCACCTTGACGGCGTAGTCGTCGCCGTCGGGGTCGCGGAAGCGGCCGGTCTCCTCGCCCGACAGCGCCAGGCGGGCCGCGCGGCGGGCCGCGCCGGCCGGCACGCCCAGGGCCGCGGCCTTGGCCTCGTCGACGCCGAGGTCGAGGTCGGTGCGGTCCAGGCGCACCGGGTTGCCGACGTCGCGGGTTCCCGGCGTGCTCTTCAGGACCGCTTCGGCGCGCACGGCCAGGGCCTTGAGCACCTCGAGATTGCGACCGGTGATGCGCACGGCGACGGGGGCTTCGATCGGCGGGCCGTTCTCGAACACCTCGACGCTGATCCGCGCGCCGGGATAGCGGGCGAAGTCGGCGCGCAGGCGGTCGAGCAGATGCTCGCTCTTGCCCGGCTCCCAGCGCTTGAGGCTGACGAACATCTCGCCATAGGTCACCGCGCTCTCGCGCTGGGACTGGTTGTAGAACACCTGCGGATTGCCGCGGCCCAGGTTGGCGGCGCGCCAGACGACGTCGGGCTCGCGGGCCAGGCGCTGGTCGACATAGCGCAGGGCCGCGTCGGTGCGGGCCAGGGACGAGCCGTCTGGCATGGTGACGCGGACCAGGAACTGCGGCGTCTCGGCGGCCGGGAACAGGCTGGAGCCGGCCGCCTGAAGCATCGGCACGGCGGTGGCGCACAGGGCCAGCATCAGGGCCAGCGCCAGCCAGGGCCGGGCCAGGGCGTGGTGCAGCACGGGGCGATAGACGGTGTGGATCACGCGGTTGACCGCCTGCAGCAGGCGGTTGCCCTCGGGATCGGAATGCTTGTCCAGCACCCGGCTGGCCAGGAACGGGATGATGGTCAGCGACACGAAGAGCGAGGCGCCCACCGTGCACAGCACCGTCACCGGCAGCGAGCGGATGTAGGCGCCCGAGCCGGCCGGCAGGGCCATCAGCGGCAGGAAGGCCAGCATCAGGGTCGCCGTGCAGCCGATCACCGCCAGGGCGATCTGGCCCGAGCCGTTGATGGCCGCGGCCGTGCGCTCCTCGCCCTCGCGGATCCGGCGGGCGATGTTCTCGGTGATGACGATGCTGTCGTCGACGAGCAGGCCCAGCGCCAGCACGAAGCCGGCGATCGACAGCTGGTTCAGGGTGAAGCCGAAGGCCTGGATCAGCGACAGGCCGATCAGCAGGCTAAGCGGGATCGACACCATCACCACCAGCCCCGCGCGCGGGCCCAGCGGCAGCAGGGTGATCAGCACCAGCACCAGGGCCAGGCCGAAGTCGCGCAGCAGGTTGTTCAGCCGATGCTCGACATTGCGGGCCTGGACGAAGCCGCGCTCAAGCTTCACGCCGGCCGGCAGCGCCTTCTCGTAGTCGTCGAGCACCGCCTCGACGCTCTTGGTGATCTTGCCGACGTCCTGGCCGTCCTTCTGGGTGACGGCGATGAACACCGCGCGCTTGCCGTCGAAGCGGGTGACGTGGGTCGGCTCCTCCTGGGCCCAGGCGACGTCGGCGACGTCGCGCACCCGCACCACCTGGCCGCCGGCCGAGCGGACGGGGGTGTCCTTGACGGCGTCCAGCGAGCGGAAGGCCCCGCCGGACTTGACGTTGAAGCGTCGGGCGCCGGCCTGGACCGCGCCGATCGGGGCCTCGGCTCCGGCCGCGCGCAGGGCGTCGGCGACGCTGGAGGCCGGCAGCTGCAAGGCGGCCAGCCGGGCCAGGTCCAGCGACACCCGCACTTCCGAGGCCGGGGCGCCGTAATAGCGGGTCTGGCGCACGCCGGGCACGCGGTCGAGGCGCTCGGACAGCCGGTCGGCGGCCTTCTCCAGGCGGCGCATCGGCAGGCTGTCGCTGACCAGGGCGACCTGGACGATGGCCACCTCGGTGGTGCGCACGCGCTCGATGTCGAGCCGTTGCAGGCCGGCGGGCAGGCTGCCGCGGATGGCGTTCACCTCGCGCACCACCTGGTCGAACTTGCGCTCGGGATCGACGTCCCAGGTGAAGAACACCCGCACGATCGCCGCGCCGTCGAGGCTGTTGCTCTCGACCTTGTCGATGTTGTCGAGGCCGTAGACCGCCGTCTCGATCGGGTCGGCGACCAACTGCTCCATCTCGGCCGGCTCGGCCCCGGGCAGCACGGCGCGGACGATGACGATGGGGATCGGGAAGTGCGGATCCTCCGACCGCGGCACGGTCAGCAGGGCGTTGACCCCCAGCATCACCAGCAGGCCGAAGGCGACGATGGTGAACTGCCAGCGCTTTACGGCGAAGGCGGCGAGGTTGAGGTTCATTGGCCGGCGACCTTGCGGGCGGGGGCGGCCAGGGCGCGCGGATCGATCACGGCGACCTTCTCGCCGTCGGAGACGAAGCCGGCGCCGGCGGTGATCACCCGGGTTCCGGCGGCGAGGCCAGCCACCAGGGCGTCGTCGCCGTCGAAGCCGCCGAAGCGGACATTGACGCGGCGGGCCACGACGCCGTCCAGGCGCAGCACGGCGGCCTTGTCGCCCGAGGCCTCAAGCAGGGCCTCGGCCGGAATGCGGACGAACTCGGCGCGGGCGGCGGCCTGGGCCGAGGCCGGGGCCTGCAGGCGGGCGGCGGCGATCTGGCCGCTCTTCAGCTCGGGCGGGGCCTGGACCTCGATCTCGACGCTGACCGCCCCGGTGCGGGCGTCGGCGGCCTGGCCCAGGCGCGTGACGACGCCGGTCAGGGTCTGGCCGGGCAGGGCGTCGGCGGTGACGGCGGCGCTGGAGCCCACCTTCACCCGCGCCGCGTCGCGGGCGGGCAGCGGCAGGCGCAGCACCAGCGGACTGGAAAGATCGGCGACCGTGAGCACGGTCTGGCCGGCCGCCACCACCTCGCCGGCCTGGGCCGTGCGGGCCAGCACCACGCCCGAGACGGGCGAGGCGAGGGCGGCCCAGCGCCGGTCGAAGGCCGCGCCGGCGTGGGCGGCCTGGGCCGCCTTCAGCGCGCTTTCGGCGTCGTCCAGCCGGGCCTTGGCCACGAAGCCGGTCGAATAGAGCTTGCGGGCCCGGTCGGCGTCGCGGCGGGCGCGCTCCAGGTCGGCGGCGGCCTGGGTCTGGCGGGCGTCGACGCCGGCCGGATCGATGGCCGCCAGGGCCTGTCCGGCGCGCACCGCGTCGCCGGCCTCGACGCTCATGCGGGTCAGCACGCCGGGGATGCGGAATGACAGCGCCATCTCGCGGCGGCGTTGCAGGGCGCCCGAGGCGGTCAGTTCCGAGGCCTGGCCGGGCGCGCCGACGGTGACGGCCTCGACGGCCGGGGGCGGGGCGGCCTGGGGCGTGTCGGCCTTGCCGCCGCAGGCGACCAGCATCAGGCCCGCCGCTACCGCCAGCGCCGTCAGCAGCACGACGCCTCCATAACCAGCACGCGCCCCGTCCATCGCCCTCGCCCTCATCATCGATCGGTGATAAGTTATCACTGATCGATTATTGTGGGTTGTCAAGACGGACCGAACACGGAAAGGAGGGACGATGACCGCGCCGAAAGTCCGTTCCCCCCGCAAGCCCAAGGGCCAGGGCGCCGAGCGCCGTGAGGAGATCCTGGACGCGGCGCTGAAGCTGTTCAGCGCCAGGGGCCTGCACACCGTCTCGACCCGCCAGATCGCCGAGGCGGTGGGCATCTCGCAGCCGGCGCTCTACGCCTATTTCGCCACCAAGGACGACATCACCGCCGAGCTGTGCATCCGCGCCTTCGCCATACTGGTCGAGCGCATGGAGGCCGCGCGGGCGGACTTCACGCCGACGGCCGAATGCTTCGAGAAGGCCCTGCGGGTCTATGTCGACTTCGGCCTGCAGAACCCCGACGCCTATCGCGTGGCCTTCATGGTCGAGAAGGGGCTGGACGGGACCTACAAGGAGCGGGTCGGCGACCGGCCGATGATGGCCGGCATCGGCGCCTTCCAGCGCTTCGCCGAGATCGTGGCCGAGGTGCGCGACGCGGGACTGACCCACGACGACGACGTCCAGCGCATCACCCAGACCCTGTGGGCGGGCCTGCACGGCCTGGTGTCGCTGCTGATCGCCCGCGCCGACTTCCCGTGGGTGGAGCGCGAGGTGTTGATCGCCTGCCATATCTCGCTGCTGCGGCGGGGCGCCCTGAAGGGCGTGGGGTGAAGGACGTCCGTTGAACTGAGCGCCCGGGGAGCCTACATCCGCGCCTCGCATTCCCCAGACGAAAGACGCCGCCCATGGCCAAGCTGCAGCCCCTGGAAACCTTCTCCCTGCAAGAGACCGAAGACGGCTACCGCCTGCTGGTCTCGGCCGTCGGCGGCGACAACATCTACGTCTCGATCACGTCCGAGCAGATGGACGAGATCATCGACAGCCTCGACACGGCGCTGACCGGCGAGGAAGAGACGGCGGGTGAAGACGCGTTCGACGACGCGGATTGAGGTCCAAGGAACCTCCCCCTGTGGGGGAGGCGATCGCGTAGCGATCGGTGGGGGGAGTGGTTGGGAAGCCGGCCAAGGCCTCGTCAGCTGAGAACTTCCCCCCTCCGGCCCTTCGGGCCACCTCCCCCAGAGGGGGAGGATCTTTATGCCGCCTTCGCGTTGGTGGGGCGGTAGCTGGCCGCGTCGGTCGTGAACTCGGCGTGGCCGTAGCGCTTCAGCAGGGCCCGGATCCGGTGGACCATGGCCGCCTCGGCGACGTGGCGCAGCACCGGCAGGCGGTCGGCCAGGTCGAAGGCCTTCATCTGCAAGGTGACCAGCAGGGCCACGACGATGAACGTCGCCTCGTCGGCCGGGGTCACCTCGATGCCCATGCTCGCCGCGCGCTTGCGGTCGCCGCGCATGAAGTGGCGCAGGAAGAAGGCCTTGGCGAAGCGGCGCTCGACGCGGTCGTGCAGGCGGTTGGCGGGGCTTTCGTCCGGCGGCAGGTAGGCGTCGAGCGTGGCGCGGATCAGCGCGCCGCAGGTCTCGTCGTCGAAACCGCGGCGCAGGGTGCTGTCGCGGGCCGTCATCATCCGCACGATCCCCTCCGGCGTGTCGGCCAGCAGGTCCTGCGGCAAGCCCAGCAGGAAGCAGCGATAGCGGGCCAGCTCGACCTTGGCCCGTTCGGCGGGGGTGAACCAGCGGCGGCCCTTGCGCAGCATCTGGAACGACATCAGGAAGATCGGGATCAGCCCGGCCGGCATCTGGTCGACCTGCGGGATCGGCACGCCGTAGACCTCGGCGTTCCAGCGGCCCGAGCGCAGGGCGTTGAAGCGCACCATCGAGTGCATCAGCCGCACCATGGCGGCGGCCTTGAAGCCCTCGCCGTGGCGCTCCAGCGAGCCGGGCAGCAGGGTGGTGGTGAAGAAGGCGGCGGTCTCGTTGACCCGCTTGGCGGCGGTCTCGGCCCCCAGGGTTCCGGTCAGGGCCATGGGCAGGGCCGAATACTTGTTGAGGAAGGTGGCCACGAACGCGCCGCGGATGGCGAATGGGCCAAGGTGGGCGGCGGCGTTGCGGTCGAGCCGCTGGCCCTCGCGGACCAGGTCCATGTCGATCCAGTCGGGCGCTGCTTCCATCTCGGCGATGAAGGCGGCGAGTTCGGGCGGGGCGTCGGGCACGGCGGTGATCCCGCGCTCACAGGCGGCGACCAGCATGTCGATCAGCCGGCGGAAGCCGAACTGCGGGATCAGGGCGGCGTAGGCGTCGGCGACGATGTCGCCCAGCATGGTGTAGGCCCGCACGCGGTCCAGGTCGTCCTGGCTGACCGACACGCCCAGCGGGTTGCGGTCGCGGGCGACGGCGAGGCCAGGGTCCTCGGTGAAGCGCTCGGGCGTGCGGTCGAAATCGATCTTGCCGTAGAAGCCCGGCAGCAGGGTCTTCTGCGAGGCGACGCGGGCGCGGACTTCGTCGATGGGACGGATCATCTGGGCTCCTTCCGGTCCGCTCCCCGGGGAGGAGGGACCTCTGTTCTCGGCCTCAAGCGTATGTAAGCATTACTCATGTTCCTACTCGCCTTGCCGTTCGGCCCGGCGGGTGCGTGGAGGTCGATGGCAAGTGACTGAAAAGAAAAGGCGATCGCCGAGCCAGGGGCGGGCGCAGGCCACCGTCGACGCCATTCTCGACGCGGCCTTTCAGCTTCTGGAGAGCGGCGGACCCGAGCGCCTGACCACCAATCACGTGGCCGAGCGGGCGGGGGTGAGCGTCGGCACGGTCTACCAGTACTTCGCCGACAAGCAGGACATCCTGGCGGCGCTGGCCCAGCGGCGGACCAGCGCGGTGCGCGACACGATCGCCCAGACCCTGATCGAACGGCCGGACCTGGGCAGCGTGCGGCCGATCGTGCGGGCGCTGATGAACGGCTTCGAGGGCTCGCCCGCCACGCGCCAGGCCCTGCTGGGGGCCATGTTCCATCGTGGCGACGCGGTGCTGGAGGCGCACCACCAGGCGTTCCTGGCCTCGATCGCCGGCAAGGCGCGGCTACAGATCGAGCTGACGCCGGAGTCGGCCTTCGTCCTGACCCACGCCGCCGTGGGCCTGCTGCGGGCGGCCGCCGCCGAGCCGGGGCTGACGCTGGACCCGCAGGCGCTGGAGGACGAACTGGTGCGGCTGATGGAGGCCTACATCTCGGCGCTGGCGGCGGTGAAAAGATCCTCCCCCTGAAGGGGGAGGTGGCCCGAAGGGCCGGAGGGGGAAGGTCCTGCCGAGGAAGAGGCGGTTGCTGGCTCACAAGTCACATCCCCCTCCGTCGGCTTTGCCGACACCTCCCCCTTCAGGGGGAGGGTCTCGGCTCGACTTGCCACGCTTGCGCTCCGGGTCCAGACGGAAGGCGTCGTCGGCACGGCGACTCGTCAAAGGGCCTGGCGATGCATTCCGATCTCGACACCGACGCGGCCGCCGCGCGGGCGCTGTTCCAATCCCTGGAAGGCATGGAGGGGCTGAGCCGTCCCGAGCCGGCCCCGGCGCAGAAGGCCAAGGAGCGGTTCCCCGGCCAGGCGGCGCTGATCAAGCTCTATCCCGGCGTGCTGGTGGCGGGGACCATCGCTCTCGCCTCGACCTGGCTGTCGCAGCACTACGGCGCGCCGGTCATGCTGTTCGCGCTGCTGCTGGGCATGACCTTCCACTTCCTGCACCAGGAAGGCCGCTGCATCCCGGGCATCGAGTTCTCGTCCAAGGCCATACTGCGGTTTGGCGTCGCCCTGCTGGGCGCGCGGATCACCGCCGGCCAGATCCTGAGCCTTGGGATCACGCCGATCGTCACGGTGGTGATCGCGGTGGTCTCGACGATCCTGCTGGGCGCGTTCCTGTCCAAGCGCCTGGGCCTGCGCCAGGGCTTCGGCGTGCTGTCGGGCGGGGCGGTGGGCATCTGCGGCGCCTCGGCGGCCCTGGCGATCGCCTCGGTGCTGCCGCGTGACAAGGACGGCGAGCGCGACACGATCCTGACGGTGGTGGTGGTCACGGCCCTGTCGACCATCGCCATGATCACCTATCCGCTGCTGACGGCGGCCCTGCATCTCGACCAGACCAAGGCCGGGGTGTTCCTGGGCGGCACGATCCACGACGTCGCCCAGGTGGTGGGGGCCGGCTACATGATCTCGCCGCACACCGGCGACGTGGCGACCTATGTGAAGCTGCTGCGGGTGTCGATGCTGCTGCCGGTGGTGTTCACGATCGCCTTCCTGGCGGCGCGGATGGCGCCGGGCGGCAGCGGCGGGGCCAGGCCCCAGCTGCCGCTGTTCCTGGTGGCCTTCGCCGCCCTGGTGGCGGTCAACAGCCTGGGATGGCTGCCCAAGGCCGGCGCCGACGCGGCGACCGAGGTCAGCCGCTGGTGCCTGGTCACGGCGATCGCGGGCCTGGGCATGAAGACCTCGTTCAAGGACGTGATGACCGCCGGCTGGCGGCCCGTGGCGCTGATGGTGGTCGAGACCGCCTGGATCGCCGGCGTGGTGCTGGTGGCGGTGGAGTGGTTTCTCTAGATCCTCCCCCCGAAGGGAGAGGTGGCCCGAAGGGCCGGCGGGGGAAGCGGCCGCTGATATGCCGCTGCAACTTCCCCCTCAGTCGCTCCGCGACAGCTCCCCCTTCAGGGGGAGCATCTTCCTATCGCGCCGCCACCTGGGCGCTGCGCGCCAGGGCCTGGACCACCACCGGCGCCAGGTTGGCGGCGATCACGCGCGCGCCTTCGGCGTTGGGGTGGATGCCGTCGCTCTGCATGTAGCGGCGCGAGCCGCCGATGCCGGCCAGCAGGTTGGGCAGCAGGGGGGCGGCGAAATCGCGGGCCAGGTCGGTGAAGACGGCGTTGAAGCGACGGGCGTAGTCGGCGCCCAGCAGGGCCGGGGCGTTGACGCCGGCGATGGCGGCGGGGATCTGGCGCTCGCGCAGGCGGGTCAGGATGGCGCGCAGATTGGCCCGGGTCGCCTCGGGCCGCAGGCCTTGCAGCAGGTCGTTGCCGCCCAGGGCCACGACGCAGACGGCGGTGTCGCCGCCCAGCGCGGCTTCGAGGCGGGCCAGGCCGCCTGCGCTGGTGTCGCCGTTGCGGCCGGCGGCTCGCACCTGGACGGAAAGGCCGCGCGCGGCGAGAACCGCCTGCAGGCGGGCCGGCATCGCCTCGCCCTGGCGCACGCCCAGACCGGCGGTGATCGAGTCGCCCAGCACGGTGACGACCGGCGGGCGCGGCGGGGCGGCGACGCGCGGGGCGGCCAGGACAGGCCCGGCGGGGAGGGCGAGAAGGCCGGCCAGGATCTCGCGCCGGCCCCAATTGGGGTCCTTCAGGGTATGGACGTCAGCGAACTTCATTCCTCCTAGGTAGTAGGCCTTTCAGGCCGGGTTGAGGCGTCGGCGCCCCCTGATCGAGCTGTTGTGATCCATCTTGAGGAAGGCTTGAGATCGGCACGCCGGGCAGCGGCGGCTCGCCGGTCCATTCCCAGTGCCAGGGCTCGAACACGTAGTTGACGAAGCCGAAGCGGCCGGCGTTGCGCACCATCCAGCGATAGACGTCCGAGCGGGCCATAGCCCGGCGGTTGTCGTCGGCGCTGGAGTCGGGGCCGTAGCCAGGGGCGGCGGCGATGAACACGTCCATGGCCAGGCCCGTGCGGTGGGCCGAGCAGATGGTGCGGGTGACGCCCTGGCAGTTGTTGTCGCGGGCGCAGCGGGCGGCGTCGGCGGCCGGGTCGCGGAAGGCCGAGAAGATGGTCAGGACGCGCGGGTCGCGGCTCGTGACGACGCCGTCCTGGCGCGCGGCCTCGACCATCCGGCGATAGGCCTCCAGCGCGCCGGGGCGCAGCTGGATCGTCTTGCCGCCATAGGCCTCGTCGGCCTTGGCCGTCGACAGGCTCGCGAGCGCGGGGGCGTTGGGGCACTCGCCCCGGGCGTTGATGGCGGCGAAGGGGCGGGCCAGGGTCCAGCGGGTCTTCATGGCGTCGAAGGTCGGCTGGTCCAGCACGCCGCTCTGCGGCAGGCCGTGGCCCGCCTGCCAGCGGGCGAGGGCGGCGGCGAAGCGAGTCGTTCCCGGGCCGCAGGCGGTGGCCAGTTCGGCGCCGATGCGCGGGGCGTAGATGACCCAGCCGGTCTCGGCCCGCCCGAACGGGGCCCAGGCCAGGGTGTTGAGGCCGGCGGCGTTGGTCTCGGCCGCGCCGGCGGGGGCGGCGGCCTCGCAGGTCTCGTCGACCGGCAGGGGCGACAGCGGGGCCGACGGCGGGTCGTTGGAAGGCACGTACTGCGTGGCTGGTTCGACCGGGGTTTCGTCGCCGGTGGGCGGGTCGACGGGCGGCGGACCGGAGGTCGGCCAGGCCAGCCAAGCGCCGACGCCCGCGCAGCCGGCCAGCAGCAGGACCAGCAGCCCAAGGCCCAGCCGCCGTCCGCGCCGCCGCGCCTTCGTTCCCTTCCGCCATCGTGAAGCCAAGCGCACCCGCCTTTCGGAACTTCGCCATGGCTCAAGGCTTGAGAACGGCAAGACGTTCCTCGTGCGTGGAGTATGCGATGCCTTCGACCTTCCGTCTCGCGGCCCTGATGGCCGGATGCGCCCTGGCCGCGGCCGCCTGCTCGAAGGGCGAGGACAAGGCCGAGGCGCCGCCGCCGGCCGCCGCCGCGCCGCAGCAGAAGGCCGCTCCGGCCGCCAATGGCCGCTCGCCCCTGGCCCAGGCGGTCGAGGCGGCCGGTCCGCAGGACGCCCCGCCGGCCGATCCGTCGATGATCGCGCCGTCGCTGGTTCGGGTGCAGGTGCTGCTCGACCGGGCCCGGTTCTCGCCGGGATCGATCGACGGCGTGACGGGCACGAACCTTAGGCTGGCCATCGAGGCCTTCCAGCAGGCGCGGGGCCTGACCGTCGACGGCCAGGTGACGGCGGACCTGTGGAAGGCGCTGATCGAGGCCGACGGCGGGCCGGTGCTGACCGACTACGTGATCACGGCCGAAGACGTGAAGGGTCCGTTCGTCAAGGCGATCCCCAAGGACGACTACGAGGCGATGGCGAAGCTGCCGGCGCTGTCCTACACGAGCCCGCTGGAGGCCCTGGCCGAGCGCTTCCACATGGACGAGGCGCTGCTGCAGGCGCTGAACCCCGGAGCCGACTTCACCAAGGCCGGAACCCGGATCGCCGTCGCGGCCCTGGGCCCGGCCGAACTGCCGGCGCGGGTGACGCGGATCGAGATCGACAAGACCATCGGCCAGGTGCGGGCCTTCGACGACCAGGATGTGCTGCAGGCGGTGTATCCGGCCACGGTGGGCAGCACCGAGCGCCCGGCCCCGAGCGGCGAGCTGGCGGTCAACACGGTCGCGCCGCGCCCGACCTATACCTACGATCCCTCGCGCCTGACCTTTGGCAAGCCCAAGGGCAAGCTGACCATCAAGGCGGGTCCCAACAATCCGGTCGGCGGCACCTGGATCGACCTGACCAAGGACACCTACGGCATCCACGGCACGCCCGACCCCAAGCTGGTCAACAAGCGCGCCTCGCACGGCTGCGTGCGCCTGACCAACTGGGACGCCGCCCAGCTGGGCAAGGCGGTCGAGAAGGGGGCCAAGGTGGTGTTCATGGGCGAGGAGGCGAGGAGTTCCTAGGAACCTCCCCCTGTGGGGGAGGTGATCGCGAAGCGATCGGTGGGGGGAGTAAGTGGAAAACTGGCCGGCCCATCGAAAGCTGAAAACGGCCCCCCACCGGCCTTCGGCCGCCTCCCCCGCAGGGGGAGGTTCTTTGCCTGTCATGCGTTGTTGCGTCGCAGCAATCGGCCTTGATCTGACAACGTTGTCATCTTATATCCCCGGCGTCGGGGCAATCTGGTCCCGGCGACGCAAGATGACTGGATCTTCCATGCTGAGCCTGATCGCTCTGGCCGTTTCGGCCTACAAGAACCGCGCCGCCCTGTAATTCGGCTGCGGTCGTCCCGGTTTCGGGACTTTCGAGGAAATGGCCCGCGCGCTCCGGCTCGCGGGCCTTTCTTTTGGGTGCGATGCAGCAATCGACGTTCGTCGAAGATGCTTGCATAACGAGACTGATGGTCTAGGCTTCCCCCGCCAGCCTGGGGAGGACGGCATGAAGATCGCGCGCCAACCGTCGGTGAGGACCTCGCTTGGGGTCACCGACCATCCCTACATGACCGGCGCCTGGACGCCGCAGCACGAGGAGCTCGACGCCGAGGACCTGGTGGTGCTGGAAGGCGCCATCCCGCCCGAGCTGGACGGGGTCTATCTGCGCAACACCGAGAACCCGGCGCATGAGCCCCTGGGGCGCTACCATCCGTTCGACGGCGACGGCATGGTCCACCAGATCGAGTTCCAGGGCGGGACGGCGCGGTATCGCAACAGGTTCATCCGCACCCGCGGCTTCGAGGCCGAGCAGGAGGCGGGGCAGAGCCTGTGGGGCGGGCTGGCCGACGGGCCGGGCGTGTCGCTGCGGCCGGGCTTCGGCGCGCACGGGGCCCTGAAGGACACCGCCAGCACCGACATCGTCGTCCATGCCGGCGAGGCGGTCGCCACCTTCTACCAGTGCGGCGAGGCCTATCGGCTGGATCCGCTGACGCTGGAGACGCTGGGGCCGGCCCCATGGGCGCCGCTCGACGGGGTCTCGGCCCACGCCAAGGTCGATCCGGCGACCGGCGAGCTCCTGTTCTTCAACTATTCCAAGCACGCGCCCTACATGCATTTCGGCGTCGTCGACGCCTCGGGCCGGCGGATCCTCTATCAGCCCGTGCCGCTGCCGGGGCCGCGCCTGCCGCACGACATGGCGTTCAGCCAGAACTGGGCGATCCTCAACGACCTGCCGGTGTTCTGGGACGCAGGGCTGCTGGAGCGCGACATCCACGCGGTGCGCCTGCACAAGGGCCTGCCGTCGCGCTTTGCCCTGGTGCCGCGCAAGGGCGGGCAGCCGCGGTGGTTCGAGGCCGCGCCGACCTACGTGCTGCACTTCCTCAACGCCTATGAGGAGGGCGACGAGGTGGTGGTCGACGGCTACTTCCAGGAGAACCCGACACCCCGGCCCCTGGCTGATGCGCCGGAGCAGTACGCCCACCTGATGGCCTATCTGGACGAGCACAGCTTCCGGCCCAAGCTCCATCGCTGGCGGTTCAACCTGGCGACGGGCGAGACGGTCGAGCAACGGCTGGACGACCGGGTGCTGGAGTTCGGCATGTTCAACCAGGCCTGGGCGGGCAAGCCCTATCGCTATGCCTGGTCGACGACGGCGAGGCCCGGCTGGTTCCTGTTCGACGGCTTCGTCAAGCACGACCTCGTCACCGGCGAGAGCCGGAGCCTGAAGCTGCCCGAGGGCCGCTACGCCAGCGAGGCCCCGTTCGCGGCGCGTCCGGGGGCGATCGACGAGGACGACGGCTGGCTGGTCAGCTTCATCATCGACGAGAACACCGGAACCTCGGAGTGCCTGATCGTCGATGCGCGGACGATGGAGGCGGCGTGCCGCGTGGCCCTGCCGCACAAGATCAGCAGCGGGACGCACAGCGTCTGGGCGGGGCGGGGGGAGCTTCGAGGCTAGGCGCTCGCAAACCCCAACCTCCCGTCATTCCCGCCCTTGTGGCGGGAACCCCTCTGTCAGCCGCAGGGAAGTGGGGCGGACTGCCGGGCAGTCCGCTTGCGTCTCACGTGCGAGCGGAACCAGGGTTTCCCGCCACAAGGGCGGGAATGACAGGCTGATTTGATAGGGCGGCTGGCGGGAACCCCTCTGTCAGCCGCAAGGGCAGTGGGGCGGACTGCCGGGCAGTCCGCTTGCGTCTCACGTGCGAGCGGAACCAGGGTTTCCCGCCACAAGGGGCGGGAATGACGGGCTGATTTGATAGGCCGGCTGGCGGTGTAACCCCTCATCCTCCCACGCCTGCGGCGTGGGCCCTCCTTCTCCCTATGGGAGAAGGTTCACGCTCGCGGAAACCAAGGCACGAACCCTGACGTCCGCGCCACATAGGCCGCGTAGTCGGGCCGGGTCTTCTTCAGGCGGCCTTCGGTGGTGGGCACGCCGCTCCAGCGGATCAGGGTGAAGGTCAGCAGGATCGGGCCGGGGATAGAGGCCGGGCCCCAGGGCAGGGCCTCGGCGGCGATCAGGAAGAGGCCCCACCAGGTGCAGGCGTCGCCGAAATAGTTGGGGTGGCGGGTATAGCGCCACAGGCCTCTGTCCATCACCTTGCCGGCGTTGGCGGGATCGGCCTTGAAGGCGACGAGCTGGGCGTCGCCGACGGTCTCGAACGCGATGCCGACCACGGCGAGGGTCGCGCCGGCGAAGGCCAGCGGCCCGAGCGGGCCGGGCGCCTGGCCCAGCTGCACCGGCAGGGCGACGACGAACTGCATGACGTATTGCAGGGAAAAGACCAGCAGCAGCGAGGTCTTGGCGAAGCTCCAGCCGCGCTCCTTCTCGGCGTGGGCCAGCATGGCGACGTAGCGGCGGTCGGCGCCGTGCTTGCGCCAGCGCCACAAGAGGTAGCCGCCCAGGCGCGCGGCCCAGACGGTGCAGATCGCCGTCAGCAGCATGCCGCGCGGCGTTGGCGGGCCTTGCAGGAAGGCGGTCCAGGCGATCAGCGCCATGCCCAGCCCCCACCAGGCGTCGATGAAGCTGACGTCGCGGATCTTCAGCGAGATCAGCCACAGCGCCAGGAAGGCGGCGGCCGAGACGGCGGCGTCGACCAGCAGGAGTTGCAGCATGTCAGGTTCCGATCACCAGGCTGACCGTGGTGGTGGTCGAGCCGCCGATATTGAGGGTCTGGACGGTGCGGGCGCCATCGACCTGGTAGTCGCCGGCCGTTCCGGTCGTCTGCTTGAAGGCGTCGAGCGCCATGCGCACGCCCGTGGCGCCGACCGGGTGGCCCGCGCCGATCAGGCCGCCGGAGGGATTGATCGGCAGCCTGCCGTCGATGGCGGTGTCCCCGGCCTCGATCGCCTTCCAGGCCTCGCCCGGCGCGGTCAGGCCCAGATGGTCGATGGCCATGTACTGGGTGATGGCGAAGCAGTCGTGGGTCTCGACGGCGTGGATGTCCGACAGGTGGGCGATCCCGGCCCGGGCGCGGGCGTCCTCGACGGCGCGGCGCACCTGCGGGAAGACGTGACCGCCTTCACGGCTGGCGGCCAGCTTGCGGTCGAGCGGGATCGGGGCCGAACGGTGGCCCCAGCCCTTGATGCGGGGCAGGCTGTCCAGCGGAATCCCGCGGGCGTCGGCGTAGGATCGGGCGCGCTCGGGCGAGGCCAGGAAGAGCACCGCGGTTCCATCCGTGACCTGGCCGCAGTCCTGCTTGCGGGTGCGGCCCTCGACCACCGGGTTGGCGACGTCGTCGGCGGTGAAGGCCTCTGGCGGAAAGCGCCAGTCGCGGGTCTGGGCGTTGGGGTTGCGGCGGCCGTTGGCGAAGTTCTGCGCCGAGATCGCCATCAGGTGCTCGTAACGCAGGCCGAAACGCTGGTCGTACACCTCGGCCAGATCCGAGAAGGCGGCGGGCCACAGGAAGCGGGCGTCCTGGAACTCGTGGCCGGTCCAGGCGGCCGCGCCCAGGTTGGCGGCGGCCTGCTGGCCGGGGACGTTGCGCATCTGCTCGATGCCGACGACGCAGGAAAGGCCGTAGCGGCCGGCCTCGATCTCGGCGGCGGCGGCCAGGACGGCGCAGCTGCCCGAAGCGCAGGCGGCCTCGTGGCGCATGGTCGGCAGGCCGTCGAGGTCGGGGTGGACGAGGCCGAAGAAGCCGCCCAGCAGGCCCTGGCCCGCGAACAGTTCGCCGGCGAAATTGCCGACATGGCCGGTCTCGATGTCGGAAGGGGCGAGGTCGGTGGCCGCAAGTCCCTGCGCCACCGCCTCGCCGAACGCGTCGGCCAGGCCCCAGCCCTGGCGCGACCAGTTCGCGGAGAAGTCGCTCTGCCATCCCCCCAGGATGTAGACCATGGCTGCCTCCGCGCCGGCGAGATTACCCGTCCCCGCTTTTGTTAGTCTCGTTATAAAAGCTACTTGTCGGCGAGGCAATCGGCCAAGATTGACAGGCGGCCGCGAACGCTCGCACCAAGGGGAAGATGTCGCCCGAAAACCACAGTTTCCGCTCGGTGCGCGCCAGCTCGGCGGCGCGGGCGCTGAACGTCATCGGCGACCGCTGGACGCTGCTGGCGCTGTACGCGGCGTTCCGGGGCGTCAGCCGGTTCGACGGGTTCGTGGCCCATACCGGCATGGCGCGCTCGTTGCTGACCGACCGGCTGGGCCGGCTGGAGGGCGCGGGGATCCTGGAGCGGCGGCCCTATCAGGAGCGGCCCGTCCGGCGCGGCTATCACCTGACCGCCAAGGGGCTGGACCTGTTCGCCGCCGCCCTGATGATCCTGCGCTGGGACCAGAAGCGCGGTGAGGCGCCCAGTGACCCGGCCCATCGCGTCATGCACCGCACCTGCGGCTGCGAACTGGTGGCGGAGCTGACCTGCAAGGCCTGCGGCGAGGCGGTGACCGCGCGCAACACGACCGTGGCCCCGGGGCCGGGGGCGGGTCTCGACCCCGCGCCGGGCCCGCGCGCCCAGCGGCGCTCGATCGTGGAAGGGGAGGGCGGCGTCCCGCCGGTGGCCGAGCGGGCCATCGCCGTGCTGGGCGACCGCTGGACCTCGCACCTGGTGGCGGCGGCGTTCTACGGCCTGCGCCGGTTCGCCGACCTGCAGGCCGAGCTGGGCGCGGCGAGCAACATCCTGTCCGACCGCCTGGCGCGGCTGACGGCCCTGGGGGTGCTGGACCGCGTGCGCTACCAGGAGCGGCCCGAGCGCTGGGAATACCGGCTGACCGACGAGGGGCGCGAGCTGTTTCCGCTGCTGGTGACGCTGATGGCGTGGGGCGACCGCTGGCTGGCGGGGCCGGAAGGGCCGCCGGAGGTCCTGACCCATGGGCCGTGCGGGCAACGGCTTGAGGCGGTGGTGACGTGCGCGGCCTGCGGCGGGGTGGTCGGGCCGGAGACGACGGTGCTGGAGTCTGCTCCTCCCCTGTGAAACGGGGGAGGTGGCGCGGCGCTATCAGCGCCGTGACGGAGGGGGCGAGGGACGAAGCGCCGAGCCCAGTCTCGCCCCCTCCGCCGCTTCGCGGTCCCCCTCCCCCGCGAGCGGGGGAGGAGCTTGCCTCTACAGCCGGTCCACCGGCGAGGTCGTCGCACCCGGGGCTTCCCGCGGCGTGGTCAGGCGCGAGAGCTTCGGCGTGATCCAGCGCTCGAAGTCGTCGATGACCTCGTAGACCACCGGCACCAGCACCAGCGACAGCAGGGTCGAGGTGATCAGGCCGCCGATCACGGCCACGGCCATGGGCTGGCGGAACTCCGAGCCCTGGCCAAGACCCAGGGCGGTGGGCAGCATGCCGGCCATCATCGCCAGGGTGGTCATGACGATCGGGCGGGCCCGTTCGTGGCAGGCGTCGATCAGGGCCTCGCGCTGGGTCATGCCGGCGCGCTCCTGCTCGATGGCGTACTCGACCAGCAGGATCGAGTTCTTGGCCGCCAGGCCCATCAGCATCAGGAAGCCGATCAGTGACGGCATCGACAGCGGCTGGCGGCAGACCACCAGCGCCACCAGCGCGCCGCTGATCGCCAGGGGCAGGGCCGAGATGATGGTGATCGGCTTGAAGAAGCTGCGGAACAGCAGGACGAGCACGCCGAACACCAGGCCGATGGCCGAGAGGATGGCGACCGCGAAGCCGCTGAACAGCTCGGTGAAGGCCTCCTGGTCGCCGGCCGAGGCCGGGGTGACGCCCGCGGGCAGGTTCTTCATCGTCTCCAGCTTGCCGATCTCCTCCAGGGCCTGGCCCAGCTGGGCCTCGCCGTTGAGGTCGGCCTCGATGGTCAGCTGCCGCTTGCGGCCGAAGCGGTCGATCTTGGCGGGACCCGCCTGGAAGTCGATGTCGGCGACGCTGTCGAGACGGGTGGCGCCGCCGCTGGCGGTGGGCACCTGCAGGGCGCCGATCGCCGCCAGGTCCGAGCGCGCGCCGTCGGGCAGGCGGATGCGGATCGGGATGCGGCGTTCGCCCTGGGTCATCTTGGCGACGTTGGCGTCGATGTCGCCGACCGTGGCCACGCGGGCGATGGCGGCGATGTCGGCCACCGAGACGCCCAGGCGCGCGGCTTCGTCGGCGCGCGGCCGGATGACGATCTCCGGACCGCTGGGCGGCGAGGACGGGCGCGGGTCGGCGACGGTCTTCAGCGACCGCATCTCACGCTCGATGTCGAGGGCGGCCTTGTCGAGGGCGGCGCCGTCGTCGGAGGTGATGATGTTCTGGATGTCGGCCGCGCCCCAGTCGCTCTGCAGGTTGACGCGGGCGTCGGGAATGTCGCGCAGGCCGGCGCGGATCTCCTGCTTGATCTGCGTGACGGTCAGCTTGCGGTCGCCCTTGAGCACGACCGTGACGGTGCCGTCGCGGACGTCGGCGCCGCTCTGGCCGCCGAAGCCGCTGGCGATGTTGGAGCCGACCTGGACGAAGACGTGCTCGGTCTCGGGGCGGGCCTTGAACATCCTGGTCACGGCCTGGACGGTGCGGTCCATGTCGGTGACGGTCGCGCCGGGCGGGCCTTGCAGCTTGATGTAGTAGTAGTTGGCGTTGCCGGCCGGCTGGAAGCCGACGGGCAGCACGCCGATCGACGCCAGGAAGCCGGCGCCGACCAGCGAGCCGACGGTCAGCACGCCGCCGAGGATGAAGCTGATGATCCGGTGGTCCAGCGCCCAGTCGAGGCTCTTGCGGTAGAGGCCCTCGAACGGCTTGCGCGGATGCGGGTCCTTCGACGGCTTGAGGAAGTAGGCGGCCAGCAGCGGGGTCAGCAGGCGGGCCACGACCAGCGAGAACAGCACCGAGACCGCGACGGTCAGGCCGAACTCCTTGAAGAACTGGCCGGGGATGCCGGGCATGTAGGACACCGGCACGAACACCGCGACGATGGTGAAGGTGGTGGCCACGACCGCCAGGCCGATGGCGTCGGCCCCCTCCATCGCCGCCTGGTAGGGCCGCTCGCCCTTGGAGACCCGTTTCTCGATGTTCTCGATCTCGACGATGGCGTCGTCGACCAGGATGCCGATGACCAGGGTCAGGGCCAGCAGGGTGACGACGTTCAGCGAGAAGCCGACCATGGCCATGAAGGCGAAGGTCGGGATCAGCGACACCGGCATGGCGATGGCGGTGATCAGGGTGGCGCGCCACTCGCGCAGGAACAGGAACACCACCAGCGAGGCCAGCAGCATGCCTTCCAGCAGGGTGTGCTCGGTGGCCTTGAAGCTGGCGCGGGTCTCGTCGACGGTGGAGTAGATCTTGGTGAAGCTGACGCCCTTGCTCCTGGCCTCGAGGGCGAGCACGGCCGCCTTCACGCGATCCTCGACCTGCACGTCGCTGGACTCGCGGGTCTTCATGACCTGGAAGGCCACCACGGGCTTGCCGTCGAGACGGGCGAAGCCGCGCTCCTCGCCGGCGCCCTGGCCGACGTCGGCCACGTCGGTGAGCTTCACGTAGCGCGAGCCGACCGGGATGGTGATCTGCTTGAGCTGGTCGAGCGTGTTGGCCGCGCCCAGCACCCGCAGGGTCTGTTCGCGGCCGCCGACCGTGGCCCGGCCGCCGGGGGCGTCGAGGCTGAAATTGGCCAGGGCCTGGTTCAGCTGCGGCGCGGTGACGCCGAAGGCGGCCATGCGGGCCGGGTCGATGATGACGTTGATCTCGCGCTCGGCGCCGCCGACGCGCGCCACCTGGGCCACGCCCTTCTCGCCCTGCAGGGCGCGGGTGACGGTGTCGTCGACGAACCACGACAGCTCCGCCGTGCTCATCGCCGGGGCCGAGACGGCGTAGGTGATGATCGGGGCGCTGTCGATTTCCAGGCGCTGGACGATCGGCTCGTCGATCTCCTTGGGCAGGCTGGCGCGGGCCTGGTCGACCTTTGAGCGGACCTCGTCGGTGACCTTCTGCAGGTCCTCGCCGAGCTCGAACTCGATGGTGGTGGTCGAGGCGCCCTGCGTCACCGACGAGCGGATGGTCTTGATGTTGGAGATGCCCGAGACGGCGTCCTCGATCGGGCGGGTGACCTGGGTCTCCAGCTCGCCGGGGGCCGCGCCGCTCTGGGTGACCGAGACGGTCACGGCCGGGAAGGTGACGTTCGGGAACTGCTTGACCGGCAACGACAGGTAGGCCGCGACGCCGGCGATGATCAGGGCGATGAACAGGACCGCGACGGGGATCGGGTTCCGGATCGACCAGGCTGAGATGCGAAGCTCGGACATCAGTTCGCGGCCTTCTGGGCGGCCGTGACGGGCTGGGGCTTCACCAGGTCGCCGTCGCCGGCGAAGGCGGCCGAGCCGATAATGACGCGCGTGCCGGCGGCGGGGCCCTGGACCAGCTCGACCCAGCCGCCGCCGCGGCGGCCGGTGCGCACCGCAACCTGCTTGGCGCGGTTGTTGGCGTCGACGGTCACCACCGACAGGCCCGAGGCGTCGTAGCGGATGGCGGTTTCGGGAACCGCCGTGACCGCCTGGCCCGAGGCGCCGAAGGTCGCCTTGCCGAAGCCCCCGGCCCGCAGGTCCTCGCGCACCGGCAGGCGGATGCGGACCTTGCCCAGGCGGGTGTCGGCGTTGACGCGCGGGCTGACCAGGCGGATGGCGCCGGCGACCTGCTGGCCGCCGGGCAGGGTGACGGTGGCCGGCTGGCCGACCGCCAGGCCCGCCAGGTCCTGCTCGTTGACGTCGGCTTCCAGCTCGACCAGGCCGTCGCGGACGATGCGGAACCACGGCGTCGTGCCGCCGCCGGAAATCTCGCCCGGCTTGACGCCGCGCTCGATGACCCGGCCGCCGACGGGGGCGACGATGGTCATGCGGCTCTGGCGGGTCTTCAGCTCGTTCAGCGAGGCGGCCTGCGCCTTGGCGGTGTAGCGGCGGCTTTCGATCTGCTCCTGGCTGAGCACGCCCTGGCCGTCGAGGCCGGAGACGCGGGCGGCCTCGGCCTGGGCCTGGGCGGCGACGGCGGCCTGCTGGTCGATCTGGGCGCGCAGCAGGGTAGCGTCCAGCTGCACCAGCGGCTGGCCGGCGCGGACATAGTCGCCCTCGTCGGCATAGATGCGAGCGACGCGATAGCCGGACAGCTCAGAGCCGACCACGGCCTCGTCGCGGGCCAGCAGCACGCCGGAGGCCTCGATGCCGCCGCCCAGCGGGCGGGTCTCGACCTGGCCGACGCTGACGGCGCGGGCCTGGCTGGTCGGGGCGGCCTTGTCGTCGTCCTTCTTGCCGCAGGCGGTCAGGGCCAGGGCGGACGCGGTCAGCAGGGCGAGCGCGCGGGCGGTAGTCATCGTCATGGTCTGGGTTCTCATCGCGAGGCGCGTTCGGAAGACGTGTCGGCGGGCTGGCTTGCGGCCCGTGGAGGCAGGGGCGCGGGCGTGTCCGGAGACCAGCCGCCGCCGAGCGCCTTGTAGGTCTGCACCGCGCGCAGCAGGGCCTGGGTCTGGGCGCCGGTCAGGGCGGTGCGGGCGCTGCGCCAGTTCTGCTCGTTCTGCAGGTTGGTCGTCTGGTCGGTGAGGCCGGCGGCGTAGCCCTTGCGGCTGGCGGCGTAGGCGTTGGCGGCGCGGGCCTCGCCGGCCTTCAGCAGGGTGACTCGGCGCTGGTCCGAGGCCAACTGGGCCATGGCGTTCTCGGCCTCGCCATAGGCGGTCTGCACCGCCTTTTCGTAGGCGACGGCGGCCTGTTCGGTGCGGGCGTCCTGAGCGTCGATCTCGGCCAGCAGCTGGGGGATGTTGAGCAGCGGGACCGAGACGTTGCCGCCCAGCGTCCAGGTGCCGGTGGTGGTCGAGACCGTGCCGCCGCCGGCGCCGCCCTGGCCGAAGTTGAAGGCGGGCGAGACGCTCTTGGCCCAGCCGAGGCCGGGCGCCAGGGTGAAGGTCGGGAACAGGGCCTTCTGGTTGACCTTGAGATTGCCGGCGGCCGAGGCGAGGCGGGCCTGGGCCTCGCGCACGTCGGGGCGGCGGGCCAGAAGCTCGCCCGGCACCGCGGCCGGGATCGCCGGGGGCTCGGCCAGGGCGGCGTCGACGTCGAGGCTGGCCAGCGGGTCGATCCCGCGCCCGACCAGGATCAGCAGGCTGCGGCGGGCGGCCTGCAACTGGCCCTCGAGGTCGGCGGCCTGAGCCTGGGACTGGGCCAGGGTGGCCGCGGCGCTGTCGGCTTCAGAGCCCGCCGACAGACCCCGCCGGGCCTTTTCGGCGGCGAGGTCGAGCAGGCCCTGGCTGATGCGGGCGCTCTGTCGGGCGTCCTCCAGCTGGACGGCCAGGCCCTTGGCCTCGAAATAGGACTGGGCGACGTTGGCGGCCAGGGCCGCGCGGGCGCCCTCGTAGGCGAAGCGGGCGGCTGCCAGGTCGTTGTTGACCACCTGCAGGCCGGCCTTGCGGCGGCCCAGGTAGTCGAGCTCCCACGAGACGTCGAAGCCCGCGCTGTAGTTGTCGGTGTCGCCGCCGAGGGTGAAGCCCTGGCCGCTCTGGTCGAGGATCTCGGTGTGCTGGCGGCTGGCCGCGCCCTTGATCTGGCCCGAGGGGATGAACAGCTGGCGGATCTGGCCCTTGCGCACCGCGCGGGCTTCTTCCAGCACGGCCGCGGCGCTGCGGGCGTCGGGGCTCTTTTCCAGCGCCGTGGCGATCAGGCCGTTCAGCTGCGGATCGTCGAACTGCGTCCACCACTGGTCGAGGGCGGCGGCGGGCAGGGGCGTTCCGGCCGGGGCCTCGAAGGCGGCGGGCAGGCGGGTGTCGGGCGTGCGGGGCGCGGTGGCGTTGCAGCCGGTCAGGGCCAGGGCGGCCAGGCTGACGCCCGCCGCAAGGCCGACCTGGGCGATCAGGCGCGCGGCCGGACGTCGGCGATCGGCGGTCGCGTCGAAACTCATCAAGAACTACCCCACTTCCGGACGACCGCCCCTAAACGGACGAACTGGACCGTCGTTCGCTCAGTTAGGGCGACTATTCACAAGAAAAAAGCCCGTCTCGCCAAGACGCGGACGGATTTTCCCATGGTTGCGGTCACTACGTAGGACGGTCGCACCTCTGTTCGCACGGCGACCACCCGAATCTGTCAGCAGGCTGGCAGCCGAACGCGACGATTTTTCGAAGCGGCCGGCAGGCGGCTTTCGTTGCCGCCCAACTACGAGCGGTTGACGTTTCGAAAAAACATACCCAATCATCGAAACATTCGTTCGACTCTCGCTGGCGATGCGGTTCGCGGCGGTTTCGAGCAGTTAAAAAGCTTTGCGTACAAAGTATCCGGCGAGAGGGGGATCCCAAGGTTGTCGGCATCCAAGTTCGCATCTTCAAATTTCGAAAAGCGTGACCATGGCGCGGCGGGCGGCCGTGCGTCGTCGTCGCGCGCGGAGGATTTCGCCGAGACCTGAGAGAGATCCGTCCTCGCCCAAGCGCTCCGAAAAAGAAGAGACAGACCGGGAGAGGGAAATGACCAGGAAGACCTATCTGCGCGCGGGCTCGGCCTGCGCGTTGGCGGCGGCGCTCGCCGCGACGGCGGGGGCGGCGCGGGCCCAGGAATCCACGCAGGTCGAGGAGGTGGTGGTCACCGGCTCCTTCATCCGCGGCACGCCCGAGGACGCGGCCCTGCCGGTCGACGTGATCGGGGCCGAGGAACTGCAGAAGCGCGGCTCGCCCTCGACGGTGGAGCTGATCAAGTCGCTGTCGGTGTCGAGCGGCGTGCTGGGCGACACCAACCAGTTCGACAGCCGGGCCCAGGGCTCGGAGGGCTCAGGCTCGGTGAACCTGCGGGGCCTGGGCTCGCAGCGCACCCTGGTGCTGCTGAACGGCCGGCGGCTGGCGATCAACCCGCTGGCCTCGGCCGGGGCCGGCATCGTCGACACCAACATCATTCCCGCCGCCGCCATCGGCCGGCTGGAGGTGCTGAAGGACGGCGCGGCGGCGACCTATGGCTCCGACGCCATCGCCGGGGTGGTCAACTTCATCACCAAGAAGAACGTCGACGGGCTGGAGGTCGGGGCCGACTACCGGGCCATCGACGGCTCGGACGGCGACTACGGCCTGAACCTGACCTACGGCAAGCCGTGGGACAACGGCGACATGCTGATCAGCATCGGCTGGCAGCACCGCTCCAAGCTCAGCGTCGCCGAGCGCGACTGGGCCAACCAGCCCTACCTGTCCAATCCCGAGGCGGGATGGTCGGCGGCAGGCAGCCCTTCGAGCTTCATTCCCGTGGCCAACACCACCAGCGGCCTGCGCGATCCGGCCTGCGCGGGGCTGGGCGGCTATCCCGGCTTCAGCGGCCTGACGCCGGTCTGCTACTGGCACTACACGCCGTTCGACAACCTGGTGGAAAAGTCCAACGCCGTTCAGGTCTACGGCGAGATCAACGCCCGGCTTTCGGAGACCACGAAGTTCCACGTCGAGGCGCTGTACGCCCATACCGACGTGCCCGACTGGAACACCTCGCCGTCCTACGCGGCGCTGGCCGTGCCCACGGCCGAGGTGGCCCCGATCCCGCAACTGGCCGGGCGCTATTTCGTGCCGGCGACCAATCCGGGCCTGATCGCCTTCATGGCCGCCAATCCGACGGTGATGCTGACCAACCTGGGCACGGGGGCCCAGACCACCGTCCCCGGCGCGATCTTCGCCAGCGGCGCGCTGAACGTCGCCAACCGGCCGTTCGGCATCGGCGGCAACCCGGCCTTCGGCTACGGCCCGTCGATAGGCTCGCGCTCGTTCGACGCCTATCGCGTCTCGGCCGACCTGAAGGGCGAGTTCGGCAACGGCATCGGCTGGGAGGCGGCGGTGACCTACTCGCAGGAGGTGGGCATCCGCACCGGCTACGACACCCTGGTCAACCGCTACGCCCTGGCGCTGCGCGGGCTGGGCGGCCCCAACTGCGACAGCAGTCCTTCGACACCCGGCATCCAGGGCACGCCCGGCGTCGGCGGCTGCATGTATTTCAACCCGTTCGCCAGCGCCCTGCCCAGCAACGCCATCACCGGCGTGGCCAATCCCGGCTATGTCCAGGCCCTGGCCAACAGCAAGGAGCTGACCAGCTGGTTCTTCCAGAAGCTGTCGACCAAGCAGACCTCGCGACTGTTCGTCGCCGAGGCGGTGCTGAACGGCAAGACGACGATCACCCTGCCGGGCGGCGACATCGCCTGGGCGGCCGGGATGCAGTATCGCCGCAGCTACTTCACGGCGACCTACAACGACATCTCCAACGCCCTGATCAATCCGTGCGTCAACACGCCGGACTTCGGGGTGACCACCTGTACGGGCTCGGCGCGGAACGGGCCGTTCATGTTCCTGGGCGTCGGCACGCCGTCCGACAACCAGAGCGACGTCGTGGCCGCCTTCGGCGAGCTCAGCCTGCCGATCACGCAGACGGTGCAGGCCCAGCTGGCGGCGCGCTACGAGGACTATGGCGGCGCGGTGGGCTCGACCTTCAACCCCAAGGCCTCGGTCCGCTGGCAGGCCACGTCCTGGATGGCGGTGCGAGCCTCGGCCGGCTCGACCTTCCGCGGGCCGCCCGATCCGCTGACGACCACGACCTCGGTGACCTCGCTGCAGGGCATTCTCGGGGTCTTCCGGGCGGTCGATATCTTCAGCAATCCGAACCTGAAGCCCGAGAAGGCCAACACCTACAATGTCGGCCTGCTGTTCAAGGCCGGCAGCTTCAAGGCCAGCATCGACTACTTCCGGTTCGACTTCAAAAACCCGATCGTGGCCGAGCCGGTGGCCGGGATCACCAACGCGATCTATCCGAACGGGGTGTCGGGGGCCAACAACTGCGCCGATCCGGCCTATGCGGCCCTGGTGGCGCGCTTCACCTTCAACGGGGCGTGCGGCTCGCCGGCCAATATCGCCCGGCTGAAGACCTTCTATATCAACGGCGCGCCGGTGGAGAACTCGGGCTTCGATTTCTCGGCCGACTACAGCTTCGCCGGCGTGCTGGGCGGCGACCTCGCCATCGGCGGCACGGCGACCTGGGTGCAGAAATACGAGGTGGGGGCGACCAGCGTCGAGGGCGTGGTGGTCGAGAAGGCCTTCGACGCGGTGGGCCTCCTGAACTACCAGACCACCGTCGTTCCGATTCCCGAATGGAAGGGCCAAGCGTTCGCCGAGTGGAGCCGCGGGATCCACAACCTGCGCCTGACGGTGCACTACATCGGCAAGTACGACGACCAGCGCGTCGCGCCGTTCGCGACCGGGGCCTACAAGGACACGACCGGCGCGGCGGTGACGGTGGCCAGCGGCAAGACCATCGACGCCCAGGTGCTGACCGACCTGGCCTGGCGCGTGCAGCTGCCGCGCGAGACGACGGCGACGGTGGCGATCACCAACCTCTTCGACCAGGACCCGTCCTACGCCCGGCTCGACCTGGGCTACGACCCCTTCACCGGCGATCCGCTGGGCCGGACCTACAAGTTCAGCCTGCGCAAGAAGTTCTAGGCTTCGGCCTTTCTGTTGTCGCAGCTCCTCCCCCGCTTGCGGGGGAGGGGGACCACGAAGTGGTGGAGGGGGGCGAGGCTGGGCGCGGCGGAAGCTGTCGCCCCCTCCGTCACGCTGCGTATCCGCAGCGCGCCACCTCCCCCGTTTCACGGGGGGGGCTCAGACCTGCGCCACGGCCCGCCGCACGGCTTCGGCCAGGTCGTCGAGGTCGGCGATGTCGAGGTCGGCGGCGAAGGGCAGGCCCAGCATCTTGCCGGCCAGATGGTCGACGACCGGCACGCGGTCGGCCTGGATCTCGGGGTCGCGCACGCCGACGCAGGTGACGAAGCGGCCCTCGACGGCCAGCAGGGCGGCGACGGCAGGGGCGCAGCCCTCGGCGACGCTGACGACGCAGGCGCTCGACACCCACGACAGGCCCCAGCCCGGCTGGAAGGCGACGGGCGAGCCGAGCAGCAGCATCCGCAGGCGCTGGGCGTTGGTGGCCAGCTGCTGGCGCTTGAGGGTCCAGCCGTCGAGGCCTTCGTCGCCCTCGAAGACGGGGGCGGCGAGGCGGCCGATCAGTTCGGCGTCCTCGGCGGCGACGAACACGCCCTGTCCGCCGGGCAGGCCGACGACGACGGGCACGGGCGCGTCCATGATCACGTCGAAGCCGAAGGCGGCGTCGACCACGATCGGCAGGCCGGTCTCGGCCTGGAAGGCGGCCAGGGCCAGGAGGTCGGGCGCGCGGCCGAAGGCGCAGGTGGTGACGATGGCTTCCAGCGGGCAGGGGGCTTCGCTCAGGCGCTCGCGCAGGTGGGCGGTGTCGACCATCCAGGTGAACGGGTCGACGTCGACCAGCCACGGCGTCAGGCCGGCGGCGGCGACGCCTTCGAGGGTTTCGCGGCCGGCCAGGGCCGAGACGATGCAGACGCCGCCGGCGCGCGCGCCCTGGGCGGCCAGCAGGTCGGCGGTGGCGGCGGCGCGGTCGGCGCAGGCGCGCACGGCGGTGGTTCGGGAGAAGCGCTGGGCCAGCCGGCCGTTCAGGTGGTCGCAGGCCGGGCCGCCGAACGCTTTGCCAAACGCGTCGAAATCAAGCGGCGCCGGAGAGGCGTGGGCGGACTTCGGCTGCGACGCCAGGACGGCGGCTGAAAGGCTGGACATGCGAGACGCTTCCGCAACGAACCGGCGCCGACAACCCCGACAGCGCCTTTATGGTTAACTGAACGTATCGAGTGACTCGGCCTGTCCAGATGCGGCGCGCGGTCGCGGCGGAGATTGCGGTTTTTCCGGGTTTTCGGTGATCCGCTTTCCTATCCGCCCGTCATTCCCGCCCTTGTGGCGGGAACCTCTGGTTCCACTCGCAAGTGAAGCGCCAGCGGACCGCTGGCGGTCCGCCCCTCCCGCCCTTGCGGCTGATAGAGGGTTTCCCGCCACAAGGGCGGGAATGACGGGCGTTGGGGGTGTGGCGAGCTATCCCTTCGCCATCCACCCGTCCCGCAGTTCGCGCTTGAGCACCTTGCCGATGTGACTGCGGGGCAGGGCGTCGACCAGCACCAGGTCGGCCAGGCGCTGGGTCTTGCCCAGGCGCTCGTTGGCGAAGGCGCGGACGGTTTGCGCGTCGGCGGTCGCGCCGGGCTTCAGGGTCACGAAGGCCACCGGCGTCTCGCCCCAGGCGTCGGACGGCACGCCGACAACCGCGGCTTCCAGCACGTCGGGATGCGCGGCGATCACGGCCTCCAGGTCGCTGGGATAGATGTTGAAGCCGCCGCTGATGATCATGTCCTTCTTGCGGTCCATCAGCGTCAGGAACCCTTCGGCGTCGAAGCGGCCGACGTCGCCGGTGCGGATGAAGGACAGGCCCTCGGGGCTGGTCCAGGTCGCCTCGGCGGTCTTGCCGGGCTGGCCGTGATAGCCGTTCATCATGCCGGCCGAGCGGCCGACGATCTCGCCCACGACGCCGGCGCCGACCTGGACGCCGTCCTCGTCGATCAGGCGGATGTCGTGGCCCGGGGCGGGCTGGCCCACCGTGTGCAGCTTGTCGGGATGCTCGTGGGCCATGAGGATGCAGGTGCCGCCGCCCTCGGTCATGCCGAAGTATTCGACGAGACCGCCCGGCCAGCGACGCAGCACCTCCGCCTTCAGTTCGGCGGCGAAGGGCGCGCTGGTGCAGAACTTCAGCCGCGTGGACGACAGGTCGAAGGCGTCGAAGTCCGGATGGGCCATCAGCCGGCGGTACTGCACCGGCACCAGCATGGCGTGGGTCATGCGTTGGGCCTGCGCCAGCTCCAGGAAGCGGCCGGCGTCGAACTTCCTCATCAGCACGACGGTCCCGCCGCCCGCGAGGGTGGGGAAGAAGCAGACCAGGGTGGTGTTGGAATAGAGCGGGGTCGACAGCAGGGTGACCGCGTCAGGGCCATAGCCGACGGCGTCGCCGCGGAAGACGTGCTTCCAGCGCATGCCGTGCGACTGGACGATGCCCTTGGGCGCGCCGGTGGTGCCGCTGGAATAGATGATGTTGAACGGATGCCCGGGGCCGATCTCGACCGGCGCCGGCGTGGCGCCTTCCGGAGCCAGCCAGGCTTCGAAGGCCTCGCCGGCGGCCGAACCGTCCAGGGCGATCGTGCGCGTCGCGATCGGGGCGGGCGACTGCGTCTGCGCCACCCCGGCGTCGACGAAGAACAGCTTCGCGCCGCAGTCGGCGACCATGCCGGCGATGGCTTCGGGCGTGGAGGAGGGCGCCAGGGGGGCGACGGCGACGCCCGCGCGCAGGCCGCCCAGGAACACGGCCGCATAGGGAATGGACGACAGGGCGCAGACGGCGACCGCCTCGCCAGGCGACACGCCGTCGCGCTGCAGGGCGGCGGCGACGCGGTCGGCCAGGGCGTCGAGCTGCGCGTAGGTGACGGCCTCGCCGGTCTCCATGATCACGGCGGGATGGTCGGGCGTCTCGCGCGCCCGCTCGCGCAGGATGTCGCCCATCACGCCGTAGTCGGCGGCGATCATGGAGGGGATGGTGGGCATGGGCTGTTCCTTACTCGGCACATCATCTCCTCCCCCGTGAAACGGGGGAGAGGGACCGCGAAGCGGTGGAGGGGGCGAGACTGGGCGCCGTGCCGGCCGTCGCCCCCTCCGTCACGGCGCTGATAGCGCCGCGCCACCTCCCCCGTTTCACGGGGGAGGAGCGGGTTCACGCGTCCTTGAAGCCCTTGCCGTCGGCGACCAGCCGCTCCAGCAGGGCCGACGGCTTGAAGTCATCGCCGTGCTTTTCCTGGAAGGCCTTCATGCCGGCCAGCACCTTGTCGAGGCCGACGAGCTCGCCCCAGAACATCGGGCCGCCGCGATAGACCGGCCAGCCGTAGCCGTTGATCCAGACGATATCGATGTCCGACGCCCGGATGGCCTTGCCTTCCTCGAGGATCTTCGCGCCCTCGTTGACCATCGGGTAGAGGCAGCGCTCGAGGATTTCCTGGTCGCTGATCTGCCGGCGCTGGATCTGGCGCTTCTCGGCGAAGTCGAGGATCACCTTCTCGACCTCGGGCGAGGGCTTGGCGACGCGGTTCTCGTCGTAGTCGTAGAAGCCCTTGCCGTTCTTCTGGCCGCGGCGGTCCATCTCGCACAGCACCTCGCGCACCGTGGACGAGGAGGTCTTGGCCGGGTCCCAGCCGATGTCGAGGCCGGCCAGGTCGCTCATGGCGAACGGGCCCATCGGCAGGCCGAACTCGTAGAGCACGCGGTCGACGTCCCAGGGCATGGCGCCCTCGAGGATCAGCTTCTGGGCCTCGCGCTGGCGCTGGGCCAGCATGCGGTTGCCGACGAAGCCGAAGCAGTTGCCGACCAGGACGGCGACTTTGCCGATCTTCTTGCCGATCTGCATCGAGGTGGCGATCACCGACTTGTCGGTCTTCTCGCCGCGCACGATCTCGAGCAGGCGCATGACGTTGGCCGGCGAGAAGAAGTGCAGGCCGATGACGCTTTCCGGGCGCCTGGTGACGGCGGCGATGGCGTCGATGTCGAGGTACGAGGTGTTGGAGGCCAGGATGGCGCCCGGCTTGGCGATGGCGTCGAGCTTGGTGAAGACCTCCTTCTTGATCTCCATCAGCTCGAACACGGCCTCGATGATCAGGTCGCAGTCGGCCAGGTCCTCCAGGTGCATGGAGGGCGTCAGCAGCCCCATGCGCTTTTCGACGTCCTCCTGGGTCAGGCGGCCCTTCTTGGCGGTGTTCTCGTAGTTCTTGCGGATGATCCCGACGCCGCGGTCGAGGTTCTCCTGCTTGGCCTCGATGATCGTCACCGGGATGCCGGCGTTGAGGAAGTTCATCGAGATGCCGCCGCCCATGGTGCCGGCCCCGATGACGCCGACCTTCTTGACGGGGATGGCGGGGGTGTCGTCCGGTACGTCGGGGATCTTGGCGGCCTGGCGCTCGGCGAAGAACACGTAGCGCTGGGCGGCCGACTGGCTGCCGGTCATCAGCTCCATGAAGAGGCGGCGTTCCTCCTTCAGGCCCTCGTCGAAGGGCAGGTTCACCGCCGCCTCGATGCACTTGATGTTGTTCTCGGGCGCCAGGAAGCCGCGGAACTTGCGGGCGTTGGCCTTCCTGAACTCGGCGAAGATCTCGGGCTTGCCCCGGGCGGCCTCGACCTTGTCCGACAGGTCACGGACCTTCTTCAGGGGACGGCCCTCGGCCAGCGCCACGCGGGCGAAGGCGATGGCCCCGTCGCGCAGGGCGCCTTCCTCGATCAGGCTGTCGAACAGGCCCATGGCGAGCGCGGCCTTGGCCGGCACGTGCTGGCCGCTGGTGACCATCTCCAGCGCCTTCTCGACGCCGACGATGCGCGGCAGGCGCTGGGTGCCGCCGGCGCCGGGCAGCAAGCCGATGTTCACCTCGGGCAGGCCGGCCTTGGCCGAGGGCACGGCGACGCGGTAGTGGGCGACCAGGGCCACCTCCAGCCCGCCGCCCAGGGCGGTGCCGTGGATCGCGGCGACCACCGGCTTGGGCGAATTCTCGATGGTGTTCTGCACGTCCTGCAGGGACGGGCCGGTCATGGCCTTGCCGAACTCGCTGATGTCGGCGCCGGCGATGAAGGTCTTGCCCTCGCAGATCAGCACGATCGCCTGCACGGCCGGATCGGCGATCGCCGCCTCGAAGGCGTTCTTCAGGCCCTCGCGGACCTGGGCCGACAGGGCGTTGACCGGCGGAGAGTTCAGCGTGACGACGCCGATGTCGCCTTCGACGGTCAGATCGGTGACGGCGTTGATCGCGGCCATGCGGTTCCACCCTTTTCGGTTCGTTTGAACGCTTGTTTGACTAAAGCCAGCACGACGGGGCGCGAGAGTCCAGAGGGCGCGGGCGGCGCCGCTTTTTCGGGCGCCGCAGGTTGACGGCGCGAGCGTCGTACTGGACATTCTAAGGGTTCAGTTTCGGTCGAGATGGCGCCTGCCGGCGCGGGCCGACGTGACATCGCGTCGGCGCGTAAGCCTACGGTCTTCCAAGAACAATCGACCAGACTGGGGAGGGAGTTCGCACCAGGACCGGCCGCCCGCCGCCGCTTGCAGGCGTGCGGGATATTCCAAGACCGATTCAGGCGCGGGCGCGACGCGGTGCATACGACGCGTCGAAACTTAGAGGTGAAGCGCACCTCGGCGCGGGGGCGACAGGCTCCCGCGCCGCCTTGTGCTCACGGCCCGTTGGGTGCTCACGGCCCTTTGGCTTGACCTCTCTGCTCGCCCGACCGATGGACAGTGCATGACCGACACCACGCTCGAAGCCTTCGCCCGCGGCCTGCCCAAGGCCGAACTGCACATGCACATCGAGGGCAGCCTCGAACCGGAACTGATGTTCGCCCTGGCCGAACGCAACGGGATCACCCTGCCGTACAAGTCGGTGGAGGAGATCCGCGCGGCCTACGCCTTCTCGAACCTGCAGGACTTCCTGGACATCTATTACCAGGGCGCGGGCGTGCTGATCACGCGGGCCGACTTCAAGGACCTGGCGCTGGCCTATTTCGAGCGCCTTGCGGCCGATGGCGGGGTTCACGCCGAGATCTTCTTCGACCCGCAGACCCACACCGAGCGCGGCGTCGCCTTCGAGACGGTGATCGACGGCCTGCTGGACGGCATGGCGGAAGCCGAAAGCCGCCTGGGCGTGACCTCCAAGCTGATCCTCTGCTTCCTGCGCCACCTTTCCGAAGAAAGCGCCTTCGAGACGCTGGAGCAGGCCAGGCCGCATCTTGCGAAGATCGCCGGCGTGGGCCTGGACTCCTCGGAGGTCGGCCATCCGCCGGCCAAGTTCGCCCGGGTGTTCAAGGCCGCCCGCGACCTGGGCCTCAAGATCGTCGCCCACGCGGGCGAGGAGGGGCCGCCGGAATATGTGTGGGAAGCCATCGACCTCGTCGGCGTCGACCGTATCGACCACGGCAATCGCGCCCTGGAGGACGATGCCCTGACCGCCCGTTTGGTGGCCGATGGCGTGACCCTGACGGTGTGCCCGCTGTCGAACCTGAAGCTGTGCGTGGTGCCGGACCTGACCGCGCACCCGATGCGCAGGATGCTGGACCTGGGCCTGAAGGCGACGGTGAACTCCGACGACCCGGCCTATTTCGGCGGCTACCTGCTGGACAATTACCTGGAGACCGCCAAGGCCGTGGACCTGACGCGGGACGACCTGGTGGTGCTGGCGCGCAATAGCTTCTCGGGTTCGTTCCTTGAGGAAGCGGAGAAGGCGCGGCGGCTGGCGCAGGTGGATGCGTACGTGGCTGCAAATCCCTCTCTCTGAGAGAGAGGGAGGGGCCCACGCCAATGGCGTGGGAGGGTGAGAGGTTACACTCTCTCCGAATGAGGCGCGGTGGTTCGAGCTTCGGCTTGGGCAGGGTTTGGGGTTCGCCGGCCAGCGGTGAAACCTCTCACCCTCCCACCGCTGCGCGGCGGGCCCCTCCCTCTCTCGAAGAGAGAGGGTTCAAGAATTACCGCGCCATCAGGCCCATCAGCAGGGGGCGGGCGAAGAGCCTGGCGGCGTCTTCGCGCGTCACGCCCGGGGCCCAGGCCTGTAGCGAGGCCGCGGCGTTCAGCATCGAGTTGATCATGTGGGCGGCCACCAGCGGGTCGACCGCGCGCACCGAGCCGTCGGCGACGCCATCGGCGATCATGCCGGCGAAGCGGTTTGAGCCGCGGGCATAGCCGTCGCTCATCTCGTGGCGGATCTCGATCGGCAGGGCGCCCATCGACGAGGCGCGCAGCAGCGGGCCGTGGTCCGACAGCTGGTATTCGACCAGGGCCGCCGTCGCCGCCGACACCGCCGTCCAGCCGTCAGCCGGCAGGGCCAGCGCCGACAGCTGGGCGCGGCGGGTGACCGCGAAGGTGCGCTGGAAGCACTCGACCACCAGGGCGTCCTTGTCCTCGTGGTGGTGGTAGAACGAGCCCTTGGTGACGTTCAGCGCCGCCGAGATGTCCTCGACCGAGGCGCCGCGATAGCCGCGCTGGTTGATAAGGCGGGTGGCGGCCACCAGGAAGGTTTCGCGCCACTCCTGGCCTTCGTCGGAAACGGGCGTCGGGTCGGGCAGGGTCGGCGGCGTCCAGTCGCGGCCGGCGCCGGCGATGCCGCCCACGAGAATGTCGTACATCCGCTCGCGCACCCGCTCGTAGTCGTCGAGGTCGAAACGGCGCAGCCAGGCGCCGGTCCAGAAGACCTGTTCCAGCAGCAGGTGGGCGCGGGCGTTGCGCTCGGCCTTGTCGAGGTGGGCGAAGGCCTCGCCGTCGAAGAAGCCGCGCACCCGGCGGAAGATGTCGGCGAAGGCTGCCTGCACAGAGGCGCGCATCGGCTCCTTCAGCGCGCGGATCTCGGTGAAGCTGGCCAGCGGCGCGTCCTGCCCTGCGCGCACCCGGCGCGACAGGTCGAGATAGAGGGTCAGGAACTTGCGGATGCGGCCGGCGGCGTCGGGCTCGGCGGCGGCCTCGTCGATCATCGCGTCCAGGCGTTCCAGGCCCCGGATGAAGCAGGCGGCGGCCAGGTCGTCCTTCTTGCGGTAGTAGTAGGTGACGCTGGTGGTGATCAGCCCGACCTTGGCGGCGACGTCGGCCAGGGTCATGCCCTTGACGCCCTGGCGATTGAGCACGGCGGTGGCGGCCGCCAGGATGGCTTCCTTCTTCTGCGCGTAGCGCGCGGTCGCCGCGGTGACGGTGTGGCCGTCGTCCATAGTCTGGCCCCCTGCAACGCCGGACTTTCCGGCGTTGGACTCAAGCGTCCAATCTAGGCCTGGAAAGGGGCCGCAGAAAGGCCCGCCCAAGTCTTTGTCGCTCAGTGGACGCGGTCGGGCAGGGCGGCGACCACGGCGCGGACCAGGGCGGCGGGCGACAAAGGCTTGGCCACCGAGCCGTTCATCCCGGCCTCGGCGTAGGCGGCGGTCTGGTGGGCCAGGGCGTTGGCGGTCATGGCCACGATCGGCGCGGCGCCGGCAGGGCCGGGCAGGGCGCGGATGGCCCGCGTGGCCTCGACCCCGTCCATGATCGGCATCTGGATGTCCATGAAGATCAAATCATAGCCGCGGGCGGCCGCGACGATGCCGGCCTGGCCGTCCTCGGCCGTGGCCACGCGGGCGCCGAGGGCTTCGAGCATGCGGGTGGCGATCAGGCGGTTGACCGCGTTGTCCTCGACCAGCAGCACCTCCAGCCCATCGAGCATCAGGGCGTCGTCCTCGTCGTCGTCCGCCGCCGCCGGGGCCTGGGCGACCGGAGCGAGAAGCTCCAGCCAGAAGGTCGAGCCCTGGTCCGGCGTGCTGGAAAAGCCGATGTCGCCGCCCATCAGCTGGGCCAGGCGGCGGGTGATGGAGAGGCCAAGGCCGGCCCCGCCGAACCGCCGGGTGGTCGAGCCGTCGGCCTGGCTGAAGCGCTCGAACAGGGAGGCCTGGGCGTCGAGCGGAATGCCGACCCCGGTGTCCTCGATCTCGAAGCGCAGGCGCAGGCCCTCTTCGACCGGCGCGACGGACAGGCGGGCGGTCACCTGGCCGGCCAGGGTGAACTTCACCGCGTTGCCGATCAGGTTGAACAGCGCCTGGCGCAGGCGCACCGGATCGGCGGCCGTCCAGGCCTCGCCGGCCGGCGGGGCTTCGACGCGGATGGCCAGGCCCTTGGCCTCGGCCTGGGGCTCCAGCAGGTCGGCGACGCTGCGCAGCAGGGCGGACGGATCCAGGGCCTCGGAGGAGAGCTCCAGCTTGCCGGCCTCGACCTTGGAGAAGTCGATGATGTCGTTGAGCAGCTCCGACAGCATGGCGCCGCAGCCCAGGGCCTCGGCCAGCAGGCGGCGGCCGTCGGCCGACAGCGTCTCGTGCTTGAGCAGGTGGAGCACGCCCAGCACGCCGTTCATCGGCGTGCGGATCTCGTGGCTCATATTGGCCAGGAACTGCGACTTGGCCGCCGTCGCCGCAACGGCCGCGTCGCGGGCGACCAGAAGCTCGGTGACGTCCTGGCTGATGCCGATGACGTCGAACAGCTCGCCCGCCCCGGCCCGCACGCCGCGCCAGTCGGTGCGCATCCAGTTCCAGCCCTCGCTGGAGGGATCGGCGTGACGGTAGACCAGCTGGGCGTGCTCGCCCGTCTCCTGGGTGTGCAGGAAGGCGCGGGTCATGGTCTGGCGGTCGTCGGGGTGGATGGCGCTCAGCATCTCGGCCACCGTCATCTGGCGGGCGTCGCCCAGCGGCGCGGCCAGGGTCGTGATGTCCTGCTCGAAATAGTAGATCCCCTTGCGGGTCTCGAAGCGCCAGACATAGACGCCGGCGGCGTTGCGCAGCATCTCGTTGGCGCGCTCGGCCTGATGGCGCTGGAGGCGGCGCAGGCGCTCCTCGGAGAAGTCCTGGAAGACGATCAGCAGCGCGCCGTCGGGCAGGATCTTCGAGCGCGAGCGCACCCAAAGCCAGCCGCCGCCCTTGCGGGCCAGCCGGTGTTCGGACTGAACCTGGCCCTCGGCCCGCAGCACCCGGCCGGCCTGTTCCAGCACCTCGGTGTCGTGCAGGTGCAGAAAGTCGCGGATCGAGCGGCCCAGGGTCTCGTCGGGGCTCCAGCCGGCGATCGCGCTCCAGGCCGGATTGACCCGCACGATGGCGCGGTCCTGCAGCACGACGAACATGTCGAGGCTGTTCTGGAAAAACCAGTCGGCCGCGGCGCGGTCGATGTTCGAGGCCGTCTCGCCCTCGGGACGCTTGCCCATCGCGCTCCCCTCGTCTTCAATCGATCAACGCAGGATCAGGTGAAGGTTGCGTTAGCCGTACCGCCTATTCGATCCGCGATAATAAGGCGACCGTGACTGAAGGTCGCGCCAGTAAAGGGGGATTCCCGTTTGAGCACGCCCGAAGCCGTCGGCCTGTCGTCGCAGCGCCTGAAGCGCATCGATACCTTCCTGCAGGCCAAGTATGTCGAGCCCGGCCTCCTGCCCGGCGCCCAGCTGCAGGTCTGGCGGCGCGGCCAGCTGGCCCACGAGATCGTGCTGGGCCTGGCCGACCGCGAGCGCAATGCGCCGCTGAAGTCCGACACGCTGTACCGCATCTATTCGATGACCAAGCCGATCACCTCGATCGCCTTCATGATGCTGGTCGAGGAGGGCCGCGTCGCCCTCGAGGATCCCGTCCATCGCTTCATCCCGGCCTTCAAGGACCTCGGCGTGTTCGCCGCCGGCTCGCTGGGCATGTTCCAGACGAGGCCCCTGGCCGAGCCGATGAGGATGATCGACCTGCTGCGCCACACGGCCGGCTTCACCTACGGCTTCCAGCAGCGCGGCAATGTCGACGCGGCCTATCGCAAGCTGCACCTGGACGACCTGCCGGGGCCGCGCGACCTCGACGGCTTCATCGCCGAGCTGGCCAAGCTGCCCCTGGAGTTCAGCCCCGGCGAGGCCTGGAACTATTCGGTCTGCACCGACGTGCTGGGCTACCTCGTCCAGGCGATCTCGGGCCAGCCGTTCGACCAGTTCCTCAAGGACCGCATCTTCGAGCCGCTGAAGATGGCCGACACCGGCTTCTTCGTGCCGGAGGCCGATCAGGCCCGCTTCGCCGCCTGCTACAGCCTGGATCCCAAGGGCAAGGTCGTCCTGCAGGACGATCCGACCCAGAGCCCGTTCCTCAAGGACCCGCTGTTCAAGTCGGGCGGCGGGGGGCTGGTTTCGACCGCCGCCGATTACATGCGCTTCTGCCGCATGATCCTGAACGGCGGCCAGCTGGACGGCGCCCGTATCGTCAGCCCCAAGACGCTGAAGGCGATGATGCTCAATCACCTGCCGGGCGGCCGCGAGCTCACCGAGATGTCGAAGTCGCTGTTCAGCGAGAGCGTCTATGACGGCGTCGGCTTCGGCCTCGGCTTCGCCGTCACGACGGACCTGGCCCGCACCCGCACCATCGGCAGCCTGGGCGAGGCCTTCTGGGGCGGCATGGCCTCGACCGCCTTCTGGGTGGACCCGGTCGAGGACCTGGCGGTGGTGTTCATGACCCAGCTGATGCCGTCCAGCGTCTATCCCATCCGGCGGGAGCTTAGGACGCTGGTCTACGCGGCGTTCGAGGAGGCGGCTTGATCTCCGGGAACCTCCCCCTGTGGGGGAGGTGATCGCGAAGCGATCGGTGGGGGGAGTGGTTGATGACCTTCCGTCGTCTCGGAAGCTGAAAACGGCCCCCCACCGGCCTTCGGCCGCCTCCCCCACGGGGGGAGGTTCCCCCTCCGGCCCTCCGGGCCACCTCCCCCTTCAGGGGGAGGATCCTACAGAGGCGACGCCGGCGGGGTGTAGTCTTCCGGCAGGGGGATGAACTCGCCGTCGTCGAGGTCGGGCAGCTTCATGCGGCCGGCGCGCCAGTCGGCCTTGGCCTGTTCGATGCGGTCCTTGGAGCTGGAGACGAAGTTCCATTCGATGAAGCGCGGGCCGATCGGTTCGCCGCCCAGCAGCATGACCACCGACGGCTCCAGGGCCTCGAAGACCACGGTCTCGCCCGGGGCGAACACGGCCATCTGGGCCGCGCCCAGCTCGCGGCCGGCCACTTCCACCCGGCCGCTGGAGACATAGGCCGCGCGCTCGGAATATTCGGCCGGCAGGGCCGCCTTGGCCCCGGCCGCCAGCTCCCAGTGGACGTAGAACAGCGGCGAGTGCACCGGCACGCTGGCCTTGGCGCCAAAGGCCTCGCCGGCGATCAGGCGGGCTTTCAGGCCCGCGCCCTCGTAATAGGGCAGGTCGGCCGAGCCGGCGTGGTGGCTGAAGCCGGGATCCATCTCCTCGAATTCCTTGGGCAGGGCGATCCAGGCCTGCATGCCGTTCATCACCCCGCCCTGGCTGCGCAGGGTCTCGAAGCGTTCGGAGTGGGTGATGCCCGAGCCGGCGGTCATCCAGTTGACCTCGCCGGGCACGATCTCGATCTCCGAGCCGACGCTGTCGCGGTGGGTCATGGCCCCTTCGAACAGGTAGCTCAGGGTCGACAGGCCGATATGCGGGTGGGGCCGCACGTCGACGCTACGGGGGAAGTTCGGGTCGAAGCTGGCCGGGCCCATGTGGTCGAGGAACACGAACGGCCCGACCATCCGCCGCCTGGCGAAGGGCAGCACCCGCCCGACCTCGAAACCGCCGATGTCGCGGCGGCGGGCGTCGATGACGAGGTCGATCATTGGAGGGCTCCGGCAGGCTTGTTGCGTGGGCTCAGTCCTCCCACGGCGGACGTGCGCAGTCTTGTTGATTTTCGCGGAGGCGTTCCCGCGTTCAGCGGCCGTTCCACCAGGCGCCCTGGCGGCGCAGGATCTCGACATATTCGTCGACGACCTCGGGCGGACAGCCGCGGCGGCGCTTGTACTCGGCCTTCTTCTCGGCCTCGATCGCGGCCAGTCGCCGCGCTTCGGCGCGAGCGGCGGCCTTGGCGGCGGCTCGGGCCTCGGCCTCGACGCGCTCGGCGGCGCGACGCGCGGCCAGCCGCTCCGCCGGCGTCGGCGGGGGCGGCGGAGGGGCAGGGCCCCGCGTGCGGTGCGGACGGGCGGGGCAGGGGTTGCGGCGATGGGGCATGGGGAGGATTCCGCTGGGAACCTCCCCCCGTGGGGGAGGCGATCGCGCAGCGATCGGTGGGGGGAGCGAGGGCGAAGCCGGCCGGCCAGGGTGGACGCTGAAAACGGCCCCCCGCCGGCCTTCGGCCGCCTCCCCCAGAGGGGGAGGTTTCCTGATCGCCGGACACGCGGCCTCGCGCTCACGCGGAAAACCGCTGAGGGGATGGAGAGGGCGCGGGGCGTCCGGACCGCGTCCGGAGCTGTGTTTGAATGTACCGTTTCGACGAAGCCTTGACGCCCCGCGCGATCGTTTGACCTCAGGCCGGGGCGCGCGGGCCTTTTCCGCCCTTCACCCCCTTCGGCATCCGCCTTCCCCGTGACCGGGCTGTGAGCTTCGCTAGCCATCGCGTGCAGACAGAAGGCGCCGGAGCGGACCCTCGGGCGGGCGGGAGCCCATGACAGGCAAGCCCCCGATAGGCGGGTTTACGTCCCCCGCCCTCCGTTCAAGCCCCGCCGGCCCGGCTCACGCCGCTCCAGGAGGCCCCGCTCGATCGCACCCCGCCGCACGCATCGGGCCGGATCCTAGCGCCCTCTCCCCGCGACGGGATGGAGAGGATTATGCGGGCGGTTTGGAGCTGTCGGATGGGAAACGTGTGTTTTTGTGTAGGGCGTTGATTGGGTTGGGGTTTGTGCGGCGGGGGAGGGGGATGGAGGAGGCTGTGCAAGCTAGAAGCGCCAAAGCAGCAGCTTGCCGATGCAAGGGCGGCGGTACATTGTTCGTCGTTGCCCGCGCTGCCAAGGTACGTGGGGTCAGCGCGACGTTCATGTCGCGATTAGCGAAGACACCCAGAGCATGAAGAATTTTGAAAGCCGCGTTTATAGCATTTCTGATTTTCTTGAGTGGCACCAGAATGGCCTCTTGGACCTATCGCCTTCATTTCAAAGGCGTAGTGTTTGGACCAGAGCTGCCAAATCGTATCTTATAGACACGATTGTTCGTGGGAGGCCTATGCCAAAAATACTAATAACTCAAGAGCTGACTAATCAAAAAACTATAAGAACGGTTGTTGATGGCCAGCAGCGATTGCGAGCAATATTGGAATTCTTTGAAGGATCTTTTGCGATATTGAAATCTCATAACGATCAATATGGCAGAAAAACGTATGCGGGCCTTCCTGAGGATGCTCAATCTCAGATATTGTCCTATTCAATAGGTGTAGATGTTCTTTATAATGCAAAATTAAATGATCTTTTGGATATCTTTGCAAGAATAAATACGTATAGCGTCGCCCTAAATACGCAGGAAAAGTTAAATGCTAAGTACCTTGGGCCGTTTAAGATAATATCTTACTCCCTTGGGCATAAGTATGCGGAATATTTTAAGGAGGGAAAAATTATAACTCCATCTGCCGTAAGTAGAATGGCTGAAGCGGAGTTGAGTTCAGATCTTTTAATGTCGTTATCAGATGGTATACAAACGTCAAAAAATATAGAAAAGACATACAAAAAATACGAACCTATTGAAGAAATACCTGAGCCTTTGTCTGGGGCCAGCGAAAGATTTGAAAAGGTTATGTCTTTTATTGGTGCAATTTATGACGGAAAAAGTCTATCTCAGACAAATTGGTCTCGTGTGCATTGGTTCTATACACTGTTTAACTGTGTAAGTCATGGGTTGTATGGGGATGTCGTCTCCGATGTTGTTGGCGCTCCAAGGTTAAGTTCTGAAAACATTGTTGCTTGGAGATCGGCGCTTTCTGAAATCAGCGCGCAGTATGATCTGTATACGACTGAAAAGGATATAGAGATCCCGCGAGCGTTTGCCGATTTTATTGATTTCTCGAGGCGTCGAACCACTGACACTGACGCGCGGTTGGCGCGGGCAAGGTTTGTTCTCAAGCAAATCGCGGCGTGACGGAGTGGGGGCTCTGGGGTGCTGGATCAGATATTACAAAGGCATATAGATCTCGTTGATCAAATAAACCTCGCCATCAATGGCCATGGATATGCTGCTGTCGATAAGGCAGATTTGGATATAGAGAAAAATACCCTTTATGAGGGGTACTTTATGAGGTCATTTATCTCTTTTGAGCGGTGCTTGGAGGAGATATTTGTTCATTTCGCTTGTGGCGGTCAGTCTCTATCGGGTGCGATGGCTAACTGCCGATTGATAAATTGCGACCCTTCCACCGTTAGAAAAATACTGAAGCAGGGTAATAATTTTGTCGATTGGGCTAATATGGAGATCGTTCGCGAAAGGGCGTCTACATTTTTTGTCGATGGAAAGCCGTTTATAGACCCCCTTATGGGAAAAAGCTCTGATTTGTCACATCTTCAGAAAATCAGAAACAGAATATCGCACGACTCTGTAGAATCAAAAGTTTTATATGATGTTGTATTGGTGGATATATTTCATACAAAGCCAATATTTGAAATGTCGCCGGGTCAAATTCTGAGGAGCAGGAGGAAAAAATCTCCGATAATTTCAATGCAATCTCATTATATGGGGGCAATGACTGATGTTTTGGCTGCCATCTGTGAAAAACCTTAGAGGTTATTGACTCTCCCTACCTCCTCCCCTTCCTGAACGCCTCCGCCTTCTCCGCCCGGTGCTCGGCCCGCACCCGCTTCGGGGCCGACGCATCCACCGCCTCGCCAGCCCCCGTCAGGGCCTCGTTGGCGAACTCCAGGTCGAGCAGCTTCATGCGCTTGATCTCGTCGCGGAGGCGGGCGGCGGTTTCGAATTCGAGGTTGGCGGCGGCTTCGCGCATCTTGGCTTCGAGGTCGCGCAGGGCGGCCTTGAAGTTGTCGCCGCTGAAGGGCTTTTCGGCGCCGGAGGCGTCGGCGACGCCCATGGGCACCAGGACGCGGTCGCCGCGCTCGTAGGGGCTGGCCAGGATGTCCTTGATGTCGCGCTTGACGCTCTCGGGCGTGATGCCGTGCTCGATGTTGTAGGCGTTCTGCTTGTCGCGGCGGCGGGTGGTCTCGGCCATGGCCCGCTCCATGCTGCCGGTGATCCGGTCGGCATAGAGGATGACCTTGCCGTCGACGTTGCGCGCGGCGCGGCCGATGGTCTGCACGAGCGAGGTCTCCGAGCGCAGGAAGCCTTCCTTGTCGGCGTCGAGGATGGCGACCAGGCCGCACTCGGGGATGTCGAGGCCCTCGCGCAGCAGGTTGATGCCGACCAGCACGTCGAAATGGCCCAGGCGCAGGTCGCGGATGATCTCGATGCGCTCAAGAGTATCAACGTCCGAGTGCATGTAGCGGACGCGGATGCCCTGTTCGTTGAGATATTCGGTCAGGTCCTCGGCCATCTTCTTGGTCAGGACGGTGACCAGGGTGCGATAGCCCTTGCTGATGGTCTGGCGGATCTCGTCGACGACGTCGTCGACCTGGGAGGCGCCGTCCTTGGCCACGGGGCGCACCTCCACGGGGGGATCGATCAGGCCGGTGGGGCGGATGACCTGCTCGGCGAAGACGCCGCCGGCGCGCTCCAGCTCCCAGTTGGCGGGGGTGGCCGAGACGTGCACCGACTGGGGCCGCATGGCGTCCCACTCCTCGAACTTGAGGGGCCGGTTATCGAGGGCCGAGGGCAGGCGGAAGCCGTATTCGGCCAGGGTCCATTTGCGGTTGCGGTCGCCCTTGTACATGGCGCCGATCTGCGGAACCGTCTGGTGGCTCTCGTCGGTGAAGAGGAGGGCGTTGTCGGGGATGTATTCGAAGAAGGTCGGCGGCGGCTCGCCGGTCCGGCGGCCCGACAGGTAGCGGCTGTAGTTCTCGATGCCGGCGCAGGAGCCGGTGGTCTCGATCATCTCCAGGTCGAAGGTGGTGCGCTGCTCCAGGCGCTGGGCCTCCAGCAGCTTGCCGTTGGCGTTCAGCCACTCCAGGCGGTCCTTCAGCTCCTTGCGGATTTCGATGATCGCCTGGCGCAGGGTGGGGCGCGGGGTGACGTGGTGGCTGTTGGCGTAGACCTTGACCGTGTCGAGGTCGGCGGTCTTCTTGCCGGTCAGCGGGTCGAATTCGCTGATCGCCTCGACCTCGTCGCCGAACATCGAGACGCGCCAGGCGCGGTCCTCGTAGTGGGCGGGGAAGATCTCGATGGTGTCGCCGCGGCGGCGGAACGTGCCGCGCTCGAAGGCGGCGTCGTTGCGCTTGTACTGCTGGGCCACCAGGTCGGCCATCAGCTGCTTCTCGTCGACCCGGTCGCCCACCGTCAGGGTGAAGGTCATGGCGGTGTAGGTCTCGACCGAGCCGATGCCGTAGATGCACGACACCGAGGCCACGACGATGACGTCGTCGCGCTCGAGGATCGCCCGCGTGGCCGAGTGGCGCATGCGGTCGATCTGCTCGTTGATGGAGCTGTCCTTCTCGATGAAGGTGTCGGTGCGCGGGACGTAGGCTTCCGGCTGGTAGTAGTCGTAGTAGCTGACGAAGTACTCGACCGCGTTCTCGGGGAAGAAGGCCTTCATCTCGCTGTAGAGCTGGGCGGCCAGGGTCTTGTTGGGGGCCAGGATCAGCGCCGGGCGCTGGGTGGCCTCGATGACCTTGGCCATGGTGAAGGTCTTGCCCGAGCCGGTGACGCCGAGCAGCACCTGGTCCTGGTCGCCGTTCTCGACGCCCTCGACCAGCTCCTTGATGGCGGTCGGCTGGTCGCCGGCCGGCTCGTAGGACGACACCAGCTTGAAGGTCTTGCCGCCTTCCGACTTCTCGGGACGCGCCGGGCGGTGGGGCGTCCACAGCATCGGCATTGTCCCCCCTTGGCCCTCCAGCGCGGCGTCGAGCTGGGCGTCGAGGACGAAGGGCGTCGAGGCGTCGGAGACGCCGGGGTTCTGGCTGCTGGGCATGGGCCAAATCTAGGCATGCGGGCGCGCGAAGGCCAGAGGGCCTGCTGACAGCCGGTGTCAGCAGGTGGCGGCATGTGGCGGCTAGTAGCCTCCGGCGTAGTCCCCCGACAGCGGCACGGTGATCGCGCGGCCGTATTCCTGCATCACCGACACGACCTCGGGCCGGGCGACCATCGCGCGGCGGCGGGCGTCGAGCTCGGCGTCGCGCGGGGTGACCACCGGCGGGGCCGGGCCGTCGCGGAAGGCCTTCAGCGCGTCGCCGCGCAGGGCCGGGTCGCGCAGGCGGCGGATCATCAGCTGGGCGGCCTCGTCGTCGCGGCCCAGGCACAGCAGGGCGCCGGACAGGGCGTAGGGGTTGTCGCGCCAGCCCTTGCGCAGCTTGTCGAGCGCCTTGCGGGCGGCGGCCTCGTCGCCCAGGCGGTGGCGGGCGCAGGCGCGCAGCTCCTCCAGCCACATCAGGCCGAACGGCGAGGCGATCGAGGCGTCGGCGGCGTCGACCGCCTTCAGCACCTCGGCCGAGCGGTCGAGGCCCAGGAGGAGGGCGGCGCGGGCGGTGTTCTGGGTGAGCCTGTCCTGGGCGACGGGCCTGGCCAGCAGGGCGTCGGCCTCGTCGAAGCGGCCCAGCTCGCTGAGCGCGGCGGCCTGGATGGCGACCAGCATCGGGCCCGACAGCTCGACGTCGTCGAAGGCCTCGCCGGCCTGCAGGCGCGCGACATGGCCGGCGCCCAGGGCGATGGCCTCCTCGCGCCGGCCCAGCGCCCGCAGGTGGTCGACGCGATGGGCGATGCGCTTGAGGTTGGCCGGCTCGCGGGCCGACTGCTCGTCGGCGCGGGCGAGGGCGGTTTCCAGCACCTTGGTCCAGTCGAAGCGGCCGGCGGCCTCCATCCGCGGCCACAGGGGCGAAAAGCGGCGGTCCTGGGCGACGGCCAGCAGCACGTGCGGGCTGCTGGCGCGATCGAGCACGGCGTCGGCGCGGGTCATGTCGCCGTCGTCGGCGGCCAGCTGGGCGCGGACCAGGGCCCAGTCGTTGTCGACCTGGTCGTGACCGTCCTCGGTGGGCCAGTCGAGGCCGCGCAGCAGGTCCAGCGCCCGGGCGCGGGCGACGGGGTCGCCCTTCAGGTCCTCGACCGTCTGGCCGTACATCTCGGGCGGCAGGGCGGTGACCTGCGCGGCGTCGGCGGTGGCGGCGCGCTGCAGCGCGGCCAGTTCGCCCTTGCCGTCGTTGCGCATGGCCGCGTCGGCCAGCAGCACCATGTTGGCCGAGGCCAGGATCGGCGGGGGCGTGTCGTCGCGGTCGAGGCGGCGGGCGGCGGCCACGGCGCGGGCGTCGTCGAACGGCCGGCAGACGACGACGGCGTACAGCACCGCGTCGCGGCGGAAGGCGTCCAGGGCCTCGAAGCCGCGCCGGGCGACCAGGGCGTCGACCCGGTCGGCCAGGTCGGCGGGGCACGGCTGGCCCGCTTCGGACGCCTGGGCCTTCGACAGGTCGAGCATGCGGGCGATCACCGCGTCGGCGTCGCGGGCGAGGTCGGGCGCGCCCCTGGTCGGCGCGGCCAGGGCGGGGGCGGCCGCCAGCGACAGCGCCGCGGCCACGGCGGCGAGTTGCAGTTTCACGATCATGCGCGGCCCCCGGTCACCCGTCACTTAAGACCACGCGGCCGGCCGCGCCGCAACGCCGCGATCAAGCGCAGGCCTTGCGCGGCTCGTCGGCCTTGATCACGCAGAGGATCTTGCTCCCCCGCGCCTCGCCGTACTGGCGGCGGACGCGGTCGGAGAACTCGTCCCACTTCTGGCGGGTGTCGGCGGCGGCGACGGCCATGGCCTTCTCGTAGCCGCCGCGGCCGGTGTGGACGGTGTCCTTGTTGAGGTAGTCGTGCTTGATGCGGCCGCCGCAGCTGGCCCATTCGGGAAAGCCGTAGCAGCCGCTGATCAGGCCGGCGGGAAACTCGGCCGGCCGGGCCGGGCCCAGCCATTCGGCGGGGGCGTCGTGGTTCAGGCCCGGCGGGTTCTTGATGGTCGGGCTGGCGCGCGGCGCGTCGACCCAGTTGGTGTGCGAGTAGAAGTCCTGGGCGGCGTGCAGGGCCAGGCCGAAATATTCCAGCACCCGGCACTTGGGGGTGTCGCTGGCGTCCTCGTCGAACGCGCAGCTGGAGCCCATGGCGGTCTCGCCCAGCGACAGGTCCGGGGCCACCAGGTCGCCGGCGCGGCGCAGGGCCTCGTCGAGATTGCGGTGCATCAGGGCGCGGCAGGCGCGCAGGGCGTCGCTGGCCTTGTCGCGGCCCTGGGCGTAGTCACGCGCGTCGAACCAGTCGCCGTCGTCGCAATGGGCCTCGGTGACGCTGATCAGGCCGCGGAACGGCCGGTCGGGCGCGCCGACCGCGCCGAAGCTGCCGGCCCCGACCATCAGGCTCGTGCCGGCCAGCTGGTTGAGGGTCAGCCGCTCGAAACCGGCCGGCTCCAGGGCCCGGCGGGTGATCCGCTCGTGCTCGGCGTTCTGGCCCAGCTTGCGCACGGTGCCGAAGGCCTGGGCGGCCTGCGGCGCCAGGGCGGCCGCCAGGGGGGCGGCGAGCGTGGCGGCGACGAGGCCGGCGGCGATCAGGCGCGAGCGGACGGACGTGGACATGACGCGAAAACCCCTGAAGCGCGACAACCGGCGGTCACATTTTCAGGGATTCCCTTAAGCGCCGGTGTGCCGAATGTCACAGGCGGGAGAGGGGGGATCGTCCTGCCCGGCGAAGGCGTAGAACCGGGTGGTCGGGCTGCGGCTCATGTCCTCGACCTGCGGGAAGATGAACCACATCCAGTGCGTCCGCTTACGGCCCCGCGCGCAGCTCGGCGAGAGCGGCGGGGTAGGTGGGGCGCCTGGGCTGCGAGGGCGCGGGTGAGGGCGTGGGGCATGGGGAGGGATCTCCACAACCGTAAGATCTGCGAGATCGTGTCGGCAATCCTTAGCGACGGTCTGTCGCCCCAAAGAATAAGGTGGTCTCGAGCCGGACGGTTCGCGTCGAGGTGGTTGGTTACCTGAGCGTTGTGATGGCTTCACCTTCAGAAGGCGTATCAACCTAAGATATTTATGTCGCGCATCGCTCGCGCTACTTGTGTGTCGACATTTCGGCGAACTATGGTGTCCCAAGTGTCGAGAGCTGCGCTGGGGGGCGAGCCAACATATGCCAGACGACTTTGATCCTGAGCGCTTCCTACACCCAGCGCGGACCAAGAGCTTGCCGAACGTCTTCTTCATCGGCCCGTATGGACGTCGGGTGAGCTTCGCCTCGCAGCAGCGGCGTGTGTTGAACACGGTGTGGGCGATGGAGCAGGCTGGCTGCATTGCGCGCGGAGATCGCGTTGCCGTCATCGGGGCCGGGCTAGCCGGTGTCATGGCGACAGTGGCTTTGGCGGCGAGGGGGGCGCGCGTCTGGCTCTACGAGGAAAAGCCCAGCGCTCTACGACGACAGAGCCTAACCAATCACCGCTGGGTGCATCCGAGCATCAATTTCTGGCCCGAGGAGACTTTGGAGCCTTCTACCCGCTTTCCGTTTTTCGATTGGACGGCCGGAATCTGCGACGACATCGTCAAGGGCATCGACCTGGAGTGGAAGGGGCTTCGCGCAAAGCTGATTGATAATCTTTCGCTGCATAAGTTTCATACGAACACGCCCGTTCTAGCGATCGAGCGAGACGGATCCGAACTAAAGGTCGTTCCTGAAAGGCATCCGGACCGCGGCGGGGTTTTCAAGTCTGTTTTGGTGACAACCGGCTTTGGACGTGAACAGATCGTCCAGAACACCAACACCGTGTCCTATTGGGAAGTGGATCAGGTCGAAGACCAAATCCGCGACAGCGAATTCACCGATTTTCTGGTTAGCGGCACCGGCGATGGCGGTCTAATCGACACCCTGCGGCTGTTGCATCGCGATTTCGACACTGGAAAGTTCTGTCTGAATATCGCCCATGCCCTCAATCAGGCTGACGCGTCTAAAGCTCTGATCGCAGTCGAGCGTAGCGCCCAAAGGGCGTTCGTCGACGCGCGGGATGCCGAGCTGGCCGCTGGCAAAGTAGGAGACGCCGAGACGGCCGGCTCCGTTGCCGCAGCGCTCAAGTTTGAAGAAGGCCTCGCCCAGTACATTGCGGGTGAGCTTCCGGCCGGGGTCGAGGCCCTTCTAGACAGCTCGCTTATCCAGAAACACAAGCGCCAAGTGAAACTGGTCGGACGTTTGCCTCGTCCTTACTCGCTGAACGCCGCGCCCATACACAAGCTGTTGATAGCTCACGCCTTCCAAAGGGGCGTTCTAGTCTATCACCGCGGACAGCTTGAGCCCCATGGTCCCAAATTAGTGATCAAGGGCCAAGCCGGTTTGCTGGAAGAAGCGCCGCAATACTCGATTGCCCGTCACGGGTCGGAGTTGCCGGTCGAGCGGTTCATCCAGGACGACGAAGAGCGGCTCGATCTAAAGGCACGCCAAGAGCAGACGGCCGACTGGCTCAGAAGCGACGTCGTGCCCATGGGCTATTACAATACCGACCCGGGCCTCTACCCGCCTCACGACGTCAAGAATAAGGCATTTATCTACTCGCGGTTCGACTTGGCCCGGGAGTATGTCGAGGAGGTCGCTGGCGGCGCGTTGCGTGCGGACGTCAAAAGGGAGCGATGCTTTGTTGCCCATCCAGACCGCATGCGGCCGCTGGATCTGAACAAGTTGCCCAGCTCTCTTTTCGGTATCGATGTGAAGCCGAGCCCCAAGGCAAAGACGTTCCGGCCTGCGGTCGAGAGGGCGCTCTAATGGCCGCTGATCTCTTTCCGGGCGCTCCGCTCCAAACTGCTTCGGGGCCGACAGTCTCCCGAGGCGCCCTAGGCGTTGTGGTGCGCGACACGGTCGATGGCGACTTCTATGGCGTTACCGTGCGCCAACTCGTCCGCCCTGATCAAATGGTGCTCCTGGGAGGAGCGGCGAAAAAGCCGGTCGGCAAGCTGACGGGCAAGTTCGACGACGAAATCGAGGCCCTCGGTGGACCTCTGCCAGTTAGCGAACTGCTTGGGTTCATCGAGATCAGCCGCAACCTTTCGATCGAAGACGCCAATCCGCAGTTCGCCAAAAGCATAGTTGCGACAGCTCCGATCCAACAGGCGATCGAAGAGGAGCTTCTGTTGCTTCGAGCCAACGGCGCGACCGTGCCCGTCGAGATCGTCAGCGTTGGCCTGACCTTCGATCTGCAGGACGACGACGGCTCGATGACCACCTTTCGCGGCGGTGTTGAAATCTCCGGCCGGGAAGAGGGGCATCCTCATGCCACGGCCGGAGACGGCGGCGCGCCTGTCGTAACCACGTCAGGTCGTCTGGTCGGCGTGGTGGTGGCCGTTGGAGACGAAACCTCTGTCGTCGCGCCGCTCGATACCGTCGTCAGGGACGCCGCTGTCGAGCTATTTATTCGTGAGAAGCATAAGAAGTCGCCAGCAGCGGTCTCGCCCCAGACCCTCAAGGCCAATGCCAACAGAGTGGGCGGTCGCCTGGCTGGCGTCAACATTCCGGCGAACAAGCGTGTGGTGATTGCGCTTCAGTATATTCATGGCATAGGAGCGACGTCAGCCAAGGCGATCTGCGCCAAGGTCGGGGTCGCCGACCACGTGCGCGTTAACCAGCTCACGGATGAGCAATTCTACGAGATACGCGAGGTAATCTCAAACAACTACACGGTCGAAGGCGATTTACGTCGAGAAACCTCGATGAACATCAAGCGTCTTATGGATCTGAACTGTTATCGTGGGTCGCGCCATCGCAAGGGCTTACCCGTGCGAGGGCAGCGGACTCACACCAACGCCCGCACCCGCAAGGGGCCTGCAAAGCCGATCCAAGTCAGGAAGTGAAGACATTGGGATCCCTCACCCCGCCCCCGCCAGCCGCTCCGCCGCCCAGTCGATGAACACCCGGGTGCGGGCCGAGAGCTGGCGGTCGCGGGGCCAGAGGAGGTTCACCGGGGTCGGGGTCGGCGGGTGGGCGGTCAGGACCTCGACGAGGGCGCCGGAGGCCAGGTGCTCCTCGGCGCGATAGCGGGGGACCTGGATGAGGCCAAGGCCCAGGAGGCCCATGGCCAGGGAGCTTTCGGCGCTGGAGACCACGACGGCGGCGGGGACGGCGACCTGGCGGACGGCGGCGCCTTCGGTGACTTCCAGCGGGTGCCAGCCGCCGTCGGGGCGGGAAAAGCCGACCATGTGGTGGCGGGCAAGGTCGGCGGGGCTCTGGGGCGCGCCGTGGCGGTCGACATAGGCGGGGGCGGCGCAGGTGACCTCGGGCAGCAGGGCGACGCGGCGGGCGGCCATGCCGCTGCTCGAGGGCGCGCCGTCGGCGGGCGTTCCCAGGCGCAGCACGCAGTCGACGCCCTCGGCCACCAGGTCGACCAGCCGGTCGCCCTCGGTCATGCGCAGGCGAAGCTCGGGATAGGTCGCCAGGAACGCGGGCAGGCCGGGCAGCAGGAAGCGGCGGGCCAGGGCGCCCTGGACGTCGACCCGCAGCTCGCCGCGCGGGCTGGCCCGGCGGAAGGCGTTCTCGGTCTCGTCCAGTTCATCGAGCAGCTTCAGGCAGCGGCGGTAATAGGCCTCGCCGTCGAGGGTGGGGGCGACGCTGCGGGTGGTGCGCTGCAGGAGGCGCACGCCCAGCCTGGCCTCGAGCTGCTGCACGGCCTCGGTGGCGGTGGAGCGGGGCAGGGCGAGGTCGGCGGCCGCCTTGGTGAAGCTGCGGCGCTCGACGACGCGGGCGAAGAGCCGCATGGCCTCGAAGCGATCCACGGTTGGCTCCATTATTCGGATAGTCGAACAGTGATGACCTGATCGCCTGAATTATTCAATCGGCGCGAAGGCGCATGGTCCGTCCGTCGACGCGGTGTCGACTGGAGGACCAAGACATGACCCACGACAACGGCGCTCGGAACAACGGCAAGGCGGCGCTGGTGACCGGCGCTTCGGGCGGCATCGGCGCGGCGACGGCGCGGCGGCTGGCGGCGGACGGCTTCGTCGTCATCGTCAACTATGCGGGCCGGGCTGCGGCGGCGCAGGCGGTGGTGGCCGAGATCGAGGCGGCCGGCGGTCGCGCCGTGGCGCACCAGGCCGACATCGCCGACCCGGCGGCCGTGGCGGCGATGTTCGACGCCGCCGAGGCGGCCTTCGGCGGGGTCGACGTTCTGGTCAACAACGCCGGCGTCATGGAGCTGGCGACCATCGCCCAGGCCGACGACGGGCTGTTCTCGCGGATGGTCGCGGTGAACCTGACGGGGACCTTCAACACCCTGCGCGAGGCCGCGCGGCGGATGGCGGCGGGCGGCCGGATCGTCAACGTCTCGTCCAGCGTGGTGGGCCTGCTGCAACCGTCCTACGGCCCCTACGCGGCGGCCAAGGCGGGCGTCGAGGCCCTGACCAGCGTGCTGGCCAAGGAGCTGCGCGGCCGCGACGTCACCGTCAACGCCGTGGCGCCGGGGCCGACGGCCACGCCGCTGTTCCTCGAGGGCAAACCGGCCGAGCTGGTCGAGCGCCTGGCCAGGGCCGCGCCGCTGGAACGACTGGGAACGCCGGAGGACATCGCCGCCGTCGTCTCGTTCCTGGCCGGTCCCGACGGGGCCTGGATCAACGGCCAGACCCTGCGCGCCAACGGCGGGATCATCTGAGCGCGCGCCCGTCACCGACCTTCTCCTCACCGAACGCAAGGAACTCCTGAAATGGAAAAGCAAGTCATCCTCGTCACCGGCGCCTCGTCGGGCTTCGGCGCGCTGACCGCCCGCGCCCTGGCCCGCGCCGGCCATACGGTCTACGCCTCGATGCGCGACATCGAGGGCCGCAACGCTCCGCAGGCCGCCGCCGCCCGCGCCTTCGCCGCCAAGCATGGCGCGGACCTGCGCACGGTCGAGCTGGACGTCGTCTCCGACGCTTCGGTCGAGGCCGCGATCGCCGCGGTGGCCGGCGAGGCCGGGCGATTGGACGTGCTGGTGCACAACGCCGGCCACATGAGCTTCGGTCCGGCCGAGGCCTTCACGCCCGAGCAGTTCGTCCAGCTGTTCGACGTCAACGTGCTGTCTGCCCAGCGTGTGAACCGCGCGGCGCTGCCGATCCTGCGCGGGCGGGGCAGGGGGCTGGTGGTCTGGATCTCGTCGAGCTCGACCCGGGGCGGGACGCCGCCGTTCCTGGCGCCCTATTTCGCGGCCAAGGCGGCGATGGACAGCCTGGCGGTCTCCTACGCCTCGGAGCTGGCCCTGTGGGGGATCGAGACCTCGATCATCGTGCCGGGCGCCTTCACCAGGGGCACCAACCATTTCGTCCATTCGGGCAAGCCGGCCGACGCGGCGACGGCGGCCGCCTATCTGGACGGCCCCTATGCCGGGGTGGCCGAGAAGGCCCTGGGCGGGCTGGCGGCGCTGGAGCCGGCCGACGCCGACGTCGCCGAGGTGGCCCGGGCCGTCGTGGCGGTGGTCGATGCGCCGTTCGGCAAGCGTCCGTTCCGGGTGCATGTCGACCCGTCGCAGGACGGAGCCGAGGTGGTCAACGGCGTCGCCGACCGGGTGCGCGCCGAGATGTTCCGCCGCATCGGGCTGGAGGCGCTGTTGGCGCCGGTCGCCCGCGACTGAGGCTGGGACCGGGGCGGAGCGGGCGTGGAGGGGCGTGGCCGGCGACCGCGTCCCCTTCGCGCATTACGAACAATTCAGAGAACGGCGGTTGACTCGCGCGCCTACTGTGCAGCACACAGTGTGTATCGCACACTATGTGCTGCACACCATGCGCCGCACACCAAACCGGTCACGCCAATGCCGACAGACACGGACATCTTCGAATCCCTCCGCCAGGAGCTGCGTCGCGGGACGCTGATCCTGGCCGTGCTCGCCCAGCTGAGGGTCGAGCGCTACGGCTACAGCCTGCGCCAGGCCCTGGCGGAGGTGGGTCTGGAGATCGACGAAGGCGCGCTCTACCCGATGCTGCGCCGGCTCGAGGGCCAAGGCCTGCTGACTTCCGAATGGCGCGAGGAGGAGAAGCGCAAGAAGCGCTTCTACCGCCTCTCCGCCGAGGGCGAGGCCGTCCTCGAACGCCTGGCCGCCGAGTGGCGCGCCATCAACGACACCCTGCAAAATCTGATCTGAGGGGACTGGATCATGGACCTGCTCGACCGCTATCTCGCCGCCGTCGCCGCCCTGCTGCCCAAGGCCCAGCGCGAGGACATCGTCGCCGAACTGCGCGACCTGCTGCTCACCCGCATCGAGGAGAAGGAGGAGGCCAAGGGGGCTCCCCTGACCGACAAGGAGCGCGAGGCCGTGCTCAAGGACTTCGGCCATCCGCTGGCCGTGGCCGGGCGCTACGGCCCCCAGCAGAGCCTGATCGGCCCGACCGTCTATCCGTTCTACATGTTCGCCCTGAAGATCGCCGTGGCGGTCGCGGCGGCGATCTCGGTGATCCCGGCCCTGGCGTCCATCGTCCTGGGCGGCGACAATCCGGCCCGGCTGCTCGCCAACGCCGCCTTCGACCACTTCCCGAGCTCGGCCCTGATGCTTGCGGGCCTGGTCACGCTGGTGGCGGCCGGCATCGAGCGCGGCTGGGTGCCGCTGACCGGCCTGACCGAGTGGAAGGTCAGCGAACTGCCCGTGCCGAGCAAGAAGAAGAAGGGGGTGTTCGAGACCCGCTTCAACGCCGTGGCCGAGGTGGTCGTGACCGCGCTGTTCATCCTGTGGTGGACGGGGCTGTGGAAGGTCGACATCGCCAGCCCGATGAACGTCAGGCATGGCCTGTCGCTGGAACCGTCGGCGATCTGGAGCGCGCTGTTCTGGCCGATCCTGGCGCTGGCGGCGGTGCAGCTGCTCGGGGCGCTGGTCGCCCTGCTGCAGACCGGCCGGGTGCGGCTGCGGGCCGTCTTCGAACTGGCCCTGGGCGTGGCGGGCATGGCCCTGACCACCGTGCTGTGGAAATCGGTCCCGCTGTTCACCGTCCAGCCCGCCGGCCTGCCCGAGGCGGCCAAGCTGCAGCAGGTGTTCGACATGGGCGTCCACGTGGTGATGCTGGTCTCGGGGATCACCTTCGCCTGCCAGATCGGCGCGGCCGCCTGGCGCTTGTACAAGGGCGCCCGCTAAGGGGCGCCTATTGGGGGGCGACACGAGCGGGGCGGATTTTTCCACGGTCGAATGACACGGAATTAATCCGTCCCCAGTTGCCCCGCCCGCCAGGGGCATTTACGCCTTCGCCCCAGCCTTTCCGGCGCGGACCAACGCGCCGGAATTCATGTCAGGGCCCGACCGGAGGGGGAGGGCTCGAGGGAAGGGGACTTTCTCTTGCAAAACCGCCGCGAACTCCTGCTGTCGACCGTGGCCGCGGGCCTGGCCGCCGCCGCCGCCCCGTCGCTGGGCTTCGCCCAGCCGGCCGCCGCCTCGGCCTCTGGCGAAGCCGCCAAGATGAACGCGTTCTTCGACGCCGCCATGGCCAAGCTGATGCGCCAGGCGCCGGAGCTGACCACGGGCCTGGGCCTCGACAAGGACGACCTGGCCTGGACCAAGGGCCTGCTGTCTGACCGCTCGTTCGAGGCGATCGCCGCGGGCGCCGCCCAGACGACCGCCCAGCTGGCCGAGCTGCGCGGCATCGACCGCAAGCAACTGACCGGCATGGACGCCGTCAACTACGACACCGTCGAGTTCACCCTGGCGGTGCAGGACGAGGGCAACCGCAAGTTCACCTACGCCGGCGGCGGTTCGGGCGCGCCCTACGTGCTGAGCCAGCTGACGGGCAGCTACCAGCAGATGCCCGACTTCCTCGACACCCAGCACAGCATCGAGACCAAGGCCGACGCCGACGCCTACCTGCAGCGCATGGAGGGCTTCGCCCGCCTGATGGATCAGGAAACCCTGATCGCCAAGCGCGACTACGCCGACGGCGTGATCCCGCCCGACTTCGTCATCGACAAGGCCCTCATCCAGATGAAGGCCTTCGCCGACACCCCGACGGCCGAGACCACCCTGGTCAAGTCGATCGCCCGCCGGACCAAGGAAAAGAACATCGCCGGCGACTGGGCCGCCGAAGCCAGCAAGGTCTACGAAAACTCGGTGCTGCCGGCCCTCAAGCGCCAGATCGCGCTGCTGGAGAGCGTGCGCCCGAAGGCCAACCACGACGCCGGCGTGTGGCGCCTGAAGGACGGCGGCGACTACTACGCCGTGTCGCTGAAGAACTACACGACCTCGACCATGGGTCCCGAAGAGATCCACCAGCTGGGCCTGGACCTGGTGAAGTCGATCTCGGCCGAGGCCGACAAGCTGTTCAAGTCGATCGGCATGAGCAAGGGCACGGTCGGCGAGCGCATGCGCGAGCTGGGCAAGGACATCTACGAGAACACCGACCCGGCCAAGGAGCAGCTGATCGCTGACCTCAACACCAAGGCCAAGTGGATCGAAAAGCAGCTGCCGGCCTATTTCGGCCAGCTGCCCAAGGCGCCGCTGGAAATCCGCCGCGTGCCCAAGGCCATCGAGGCCGGCGCGCCGGGCGGCTACTACAACTCGCCTTCGCTCGACGGCAAGCGTCCGGGGATCTACTGGATCAACCTGCGCGACACCGCCGAGCAGGCCAAGTACACCCTGACCACCCTGACGGTGCACGAGGGCGTCCCGGGCCACCACCTGCAGCTGTCGCTGTCGAACGAAGCCCAGGGCCTGCCGCTGATCCGCAAGGTCATCGGCTTCTCGGGCTACGCCGAGGGCTGGGCGCTCTATTCCGAAGAGCTGGCCGTCGAGATGGGCATCTACAAGGGTGACCCGCGCGGCCACATCGGCATGCTGCACGACGCCCTGTTCCGCGCCGTGCGCCTCGTGGTCGACAGCGGCATGCACCACAAGAAGTGGACCCGCGAACAGGCCGTCAAGTACATGGCCGAGACCATGGGCGACGAGGAAAGCGGCACGATCACCGAGATCGAACGCTACGTCGTGTGGCCGGGCCAGGCCTGCTCGTACATGCTGGGCAAGATCACCTGGCTGCGCGCCCGCGAGCGCGCCAAGAAGGCCCTGGGCAAGAAGTTCGACATCAAGAAGTTCCACGATGCGGGCCTGCTGTCGGGCATGACCCCGCTGACCGTGCTGGACCGCGTGGTCGACGACTACGTCGCCGCGACCAAGGCCGGCAAGTAAGGCTTGGCCGGCCCCGAAAGGGGCCTGGAGCGACGAGGGACGCCCGCCTGTGCGGGCGTCCCTTTTCTTTTGCGCACGCCGTCAATCTGCGTGCATTTGCGTAAATGCACGCAAAGGTTGCTTGCTGCGTCTTCCTGAGATATGTTCGCCCGTCATCTTCGCTTTACAGATTTCATCTGGGCGAGTTCCCCATCCGCATGAATCTTGCCTGGATTTCAGCCTGAAAGGTTGTTCCGCATGACTCGGGTGTACGATCACAATTTCAAGGCAAATATTACGGTAGATCCGAAGGATCAGGTTCGCGGTATTAGTTATGTGGACGAATATCCGGTGCTGGAAAAGCTTCGGGGGCGCGAGGCGGCCGCGGCTCATCTTCGCGGGATATCTCCCAACCTGGGGATCGGCGTCGAGACGCTGCGCACGATGGACCAGCCCGTGGGCTACCACGACCCCAGGGACCAGAAGGCGGAATACCGGTTGGGCGAGGAGAAGGCCGCCTTCGACACCACGACCTATGGCTGGCGACAGACCTATCTGAACGTGCCGGTGTGGGGCGCGGGGCTGACCACCACCCTCAAGCACGGGCCCGCGCGCGTGCTGGGCGTGACCAACACCAGCGAGAGCGACATCGACGCCAAGCTGCCGTCGGCCAAGGCCATAGAGCGCTTCAGGGACCTGTTCCGCACCGGCGAGAAGGTCGATCCCGAACTCCTGGCGCCGGCCAGGACCAGCGAGGAGGCCAAGGCCAGGCAGGCCAAGCCGGCCGAACCCATCGGCCTGGCCGAGGTGCTGGGCGCCGAGACCAAGGGCGCGACCACCGGCAAGGCCGCGACGAAGCTGATCCGGGGCCGGTTCTACGTCTATCGCTACGACCCCAGGACGCGCCTGGACGACTTCCCGCAGGAGCATGGCGAGCCCAAGGGCGAGATCCCCCGCGTCGCCGCGGCCGGCGCGCACGCCGATGTTCACCCGACGCTGCCCCTGCCCGACGTGCCCACCGCCATCCGGCCGGGGCACTGGTACCTGGTGGCGGAGCTCATCTTCCGCGCCCCCTGGAACGGCCAGCCGATCAACTGGCGAGCGCTGGTCGAGATCGAGACCGGCGCCATTCTCTACCTTCGGGGGCTGACGTCGAACGTCAACGGACTGGTCTTCGACCGCGACCCGATCACCACCTCGGGCAACGCCGCCAACGGCCCCTCGGCCAACAACGCCACGCTGAGCGCCGCCGCGCTGCGCACCAGCGTGACCCTGCCCGGCCTGACCGCGCCGGGACCGGGCCTGGAGCAGGCGCTGAGCGGCAACTTCGTCCGCATCTCGGACTTCGAACTGGCGACCGTCGCGCCCCCGACCCGGCCCGTCGGCAGCAATTTCGACTACGACTCGCGCACCAACCACTTCGCGGCGGTCAACGCATACTATCACTGCGACCGGTTCTTCAGGCTCTGCGAGGACCTGGGCTTCACGATCAGCAGCTATTTCGGCGGCACGACCTTTCCGATCCCGGTCGATCATCGCGGACGCTACGGATCGGCCGACGGCATCGAGCGCAACGCCTCGTGCGGCGGCGACGGCGACGGGATAGCCAGCGTCGATTTCGAACTGGCCGACCTGGGCGACCTGGCCAACCCGATCGGCATCGCCGCCGACTGGCGCGTGGTGCTGCACGAACTGGGCGGCCACGGCATCCTCTATGATCACGTGAACACGGCCAATTTCGGCTTTGCGCACAGCGCCGGCGACAGCCTGGCGGTGATCCTCAACGACCCGGAGACGGCGGCCACGGACCGGTTCGAGTCCTATCCGTGGGTCAACTTCATCGGCCGCCGTCACGACCGCAGCGTCGCGGCGGGCTGGGGATGGGGCGGGGCCAGCGACACCGGCGGCTATGCGAGCGAGCAGATCCTGGCGACCAGCCATTTCAGGGCCTATCGCTCGATCGGCGGCGACTCCGGCGATCTTGGCCGGCGCAAGTTCGCGGCCCGCTGCATGGCCTATCTCATCCTGCGCGGCGTGGGCACGCTGACGCCAGCCAGCAACCCGTCCTCGCCGGCCCTGTTCCTGGACGCCCTGCTGGCCGCCGACGCCGGCGACTGGACGTCGGAGGGCCTCTACGGCGGCGCCTACGGCAAGGTGCTGACCTGGGCGTTCGAGAAGCAGAACCTGAACGGCGGCGCGCCGCCGGCCGTCGACGTCTATATCGACGACGGCCGCAGCGGGGAGTACCTGCCGTATCTCGCGGCGCACTGGGCGACGACGACCATCTGGAACCGCCGCAGCGCCGACGGGCTGGCCGGGCACCAGGAGCCGGCGCTGGACGAGACCAACTACGCCTATGTGAAGGTCCGCAACCGCGGGACCTCGCCGGCCAGCAACGTCGTGGTCAAGGCCTATCACTGCAAGCCCTCGGCGGGGGTGCTGTGGCCCAACGACCTGCAACCGATGACGACGCCGCAACTGGCGGTGGGGACGCTGGCCGCCAATGACACCGAGGAGAAGATCGTCGGCCCCTTCTCCTGGACGCCGGTGACCAACACCTGGGGCCACGACTGCATGCTGATGATCGTCTCGGCGACGGGCGACCCGAGCAATGTCGACAAGTTCACGGCCGGCGAGGTGGTGCAGGACTGGCGGCTGGTTCCCAACGACAACAACGTCGCCCAGCGCAACGTCACCCTGGTGCCGGGCGGCGGCGGCGTCCGCGGCCTGATGGCCGGTCTGCACGGCAAGGGTTTCTGGGTCGGCAATCCGCAGAGGGTCTCGGCCCTGGTCGAGGTCTCGGTGGCCCTGCCGCCGCTGCTGGCGCGGAGGGGATGGCGGATCGACATCAAGGGCCTGCCGGCGGAAGGCGCCCGGCTGAAGGCCGGCGAGTCGCGGCTGGTGACCTTCGAAATCCAGGCGGGGGCCGCCTTCACGGCCTCGGACGCCGCCGAGGCGGGTGAGCGCGACATCGTCGTGACGGCCAGGGCCGGCGGCGAGGTCATCGGCGGCATGGTCTACAAGATCGATCCCGACATCGAGGCGCCGTTCAACGAGGGCAAGGGCGAGCGCAAGTCGAACGCCTGCGTCGAGCAGGCAGCGCGACTGCTCGACTGTCTCGATCTTCCCGGAGACGACCTCAAGAGCGTGAAGGTGCGCCGCATCACCATCGATCTGGAGATGAAGGACAAGGACGGCTGCTGCTAGCCGGCGGCGTCCGCGGCGGCGTCCGGGGCGGCGAACCGGAGCGGGGCGGCGAACGTTGATGCCCCGCGACCGGCTCCGCTCGGGCCGGACCTTCGGGAGTCCGCCGTGATCTATGTGACCCGCGCCGTCTTCGCCGGCGCCAGCCTGCTGCTGATGCTGGCGGCCATGAGCCTGGTGGCCCTGGGGATCAACGAGGCGATCGCCGGCGTGCGCAATCCCGAGCAGTCGGGCGCGGAGGCGGTGCTGGACGTGCTGGGCTACATCATCGTGGCGATCGCCGTGTTCGACGTGGCCAAGTACCTGTTCGAGGACGAGGTGCGGCGCGACAGCGAAAGACGCAGCGCGGCCGAGGCCCGGCGCAGCCTGACCAAGTTCCTGTCGACCATCGTCATCGCCCTGTTCCTCGAGGCGCTGGTGGTGGTGTTCAAGACCGCGCGGGGCGATGTCTCCCAGCTGGTCTACCCGACCATGCTGCTGGTCGCCTCGGTGCTGGTCCTTGTGGGGCTGGGCGCCTACCAGCGCTTCTCGGCCGCGGTCGAGGAGAAGGTCGGCGAAGACGACGACGCCGAGGACCGCAAAGACAAAAGCCGCCGACGCGGACGCGCCGGCGGCTGAAGGTTGCTGGCGGTGAGGCCGGTCAGAAGGCCCACTGCACGCCAAGCAGGGCCGACTGGCGGCCGCCGTCGCCGAACTCGCCGGCGTAGCGGGCCGAGACCGAGACGTTCGGCTTGACCCGATAGCTCACGCCGGCCCCGGCCGTGGCCAGGGTGTCGGCGCGGGCGACGCCGACCGCACGCAGCTGGACGCCGCCAAGGCTGGCCGTCGAGCTGACGCCGTCGCCGTCGACCAGGCTGCGCAGACCGAGCGAGGCGTACGGGCGCAGGCGCGCGTCCGCCGCCTGGCCGCCGATCAGGGTGACCTGGGCGTCGACGAACAGGCTGGAGAGGCGCTCCTTGTTCACCGACAGGGCGAAGGCCCCGCCGCCGGTCTCGCTGACCGCCGCGCGCTGCGCCTGGATCCAGCTGACGCCGACGCTGGGCGCCAGCAGCCAGTCGCCGTTCAGGGCGGCGGCGTAGGTCAGGTTGAGGTCGGCCGACCAGGTCTTGAGCTTGTAGTCCTCGGCGCTGGCCGAGGCCCCGCCCGGCAGGGCGCGGCGGGTGTCGGCCTCGGCGCTGTCGTGGGCCAGGACGCCGCCCAGGGCGAAGGCGCCGAAGCCGAGGCCGCCCTGCACGCCGGCCACGAAGCTGCGGGTCTCGGTGCGGGCGTCCAGGCCGCCCAGGCGCTCGCGACCGTCGAGATAGCCGACGAAGCCGCCGGCCCAGGCCTGGCGGGCGCCGTAGCCGACGCCGGCCAGCACGCCGGCGCCGTCGACCTTGCCGCCGGCCACGCCCTCGGCGGCGTCGCCGTCCAGGGTGCGGCGGTTGAGCATGGCCTGGCCGAAGCCGAACAGGCCGGCGGTCTCGGGCGCCGAGGCCGACTGGGCGCGGGCGGCGTCGACGATGGTCAGGCCGTTCTCGGTTCCCAGCTGCAGGGCCGAGGCGTAGGCCTGCGGCGTGACGCGGATCAGGGCGGCGCCGTCGCTGCGGCCGGTCGAGGCCAGGGTCAGGGTCGGCATGGCCGCGACCAGGGTCGCGCTGGCCGTGTTGGCCACGATCGCGGCGTTGAACGCGCCGACGGCGTCGGCGGCCTGGCCGGGCAGGCTCTGGTCGTTGATGAACAGGCCGACGGCCTGCAGGCGATCGGAGCTCTGGCGCAGGTGGACGTTCAGCGCCTGCGCCCCCTCGACGCTGGTGAAGCGGCCGGTGAGGCCGCCGCCGGCCGTGATCAGGTCAAGCGTGCGGCCCGGGGCCAGCAGCTTGTCGCCCACCAGCTTGAGGGTGGTGTTCGAGGCGATCGATACCGCGCCCGAGACGTCCAGCCTGTCGCTGGTCGCGCCCAGTTCGAACACCGCCGACGAACCGCTCGCCATGGTCAGGTTGCCGGTGAGCGTCATCGTGCCGGGCGAGGCGCCGGGGCTGAGCACGCCGTTGACGGTGACGTTGCCGACCACCGACCCGGCCGAGCCGAAGGTCGCGCCGCTCTGCACCAGGATGTTGGCGGCCGACAGGCGCGAGCCGGCCAGGCCGATCAGCCGGCCGCCCGCCACGGTGACGCTGTCGAAGCCGTAGTCGCCCGCCAGCGAGACGACGCCCGACTGAAGGCTGAGGGCCTCGAAGCCGGTGAAGGCGGTCGAGCCCAGCGCGATCGGGGCCGCTTCGGTTCCGCCGAGCGCCAGTTCGAGGCGGTCGTAGCCGGCCCCGCCGCTGGCGCCGCCGGTGAAGCTCGAGCCCGACAGCAGGCGCAGGACGTCGTCGCCCGCGCCCAGGTCGAGGGCGCCGGCGAACTGGCCGGCCACGGTGACCAGGTTGTTGTCGCCGCTCATCTGGACCGATCCCGTCGACAGGCCCGCGCCGGCGCCGACGTTCAGCGTCAGGCTGGAGGTGAGCAGGCGGTCGAACCTGGCCGAGCCGGTGAAGTTCAGCGCGCCCGTGCCCGTGACCTGAAGGGTCTCGAACTGCTGCAGCTGCGCGCCGTCGAGGGTCAGGTCGGAGAGCAGGTCGATGCGGACGAGATCCGAGCCCGCGCCGCCGAACACCTGGCCCTCCAGGCGACCGCCGGCCTGCAGATGCAGGTTGTCGTCGCCGGCCCCCAGGTCGATCGCGCCCTTCAGCACGCCGCCCGACAGCACGGTCAGGGTCTGGGCGCCGTCGCCGAAAGCGATCTTCTCGCCGCTGGCGCCGAGCGCGCCGGCCACCGACAGCGAACCGCTCGCGACGTCGATGCGCTCGAAGCCGCTGACCACGCCGGTCAGCAGCGCCGGGCCCGCGGCGGTCAGGGTCAGGACGTCGTCGCCCAGGCCGCCGTCCTTGACGCCGGCGATGGTGGCGGCGGCCAGGGTGAGGCGATCGGCGCCGCCGCCCAGCCGGATGTCGGCCACGTCGCCGTCGAGGGTCACGCTTTCGTCCGCGTCGCCGCCGAGGATCGCGCCGACGGTGAAGCCGTTCAGGGCCAGGTTCACGCCCGCGCCGTCGAGGGCGACGCTGTCCCAGTTCTGGTCGAGGGTCAGGCCGAGCACGCCCGAGCCGCTGACGCCCAGGCGCTCGAAGCCCGTGCGGGCGCGCAGCCCGGCGTGATCGCCCGCCAGCTCCAGCAGGAAGGTGTCGACGCCGAGGCCGCCGTCCAGCACGCCCGCGAGGGTGGCGCCGGCGCGTTCGGTATAGGTGTCGTCGCCGGAGCCCAGCAGGACCGAGCCGCCGATGGCGCCGCGATTGACCACGCTGTCGGCGCCGCCGCCCAGCGACAGGCCGCCCGACACCGAGCCCTCGATCGTGATCCGCTCCTGCGACGCCGAGCCGACGAACGACAGCGGGCCCGAGGTGTTCACGGTGGTCCCGGCCAGGACCTTGGCGCCGCCGCCGGCCAGGTTGATCGGACCCGGCGTGAAGCGGCCCGAATAGGTCAGCTCGCCGTCGCCGATCTGGGTGTAGCGCTCGAAGTTGATGAAGTTGGCGCCGTCGACCGAGCCGCCGCCGGTGGAGTCGATGGTCAGCGTGTCGAGGCCCGCGCCGGCGTCGACGATCCCGGTCATCGTGGCTCCGACCCACTGCACGAAGGTGTCGTTGCCGTCGCGCAGGTAGACCGGGCCCCGGATGGTTCCGTAGTTCTCGATGCGGTCGTCGCCCGAGCCCATGTCGATGATGCCGACGATGGTTCCGTCGTTGCGCAGCGTGTCGGCGTGGTAGGAGGCGTTGATCGCGGCGGTCTGGGCCTCGATCAGGCCGCCGGCGCCATTGACGATCGTCACCGGCGCGAAGTTGCCCTGGATGGCCGTACCGCCGGTGCTGCGGATGACGCCGGTGTTCTCGACGTTCACCTGGGTGGAATAGTTCCCCGACGAGACGGCGACGCCGGCGACCTCGATGACGCCGCTGTTCTCCAGCTTGCCGACGGCCTGCACGCCGGCCGCCGTGCGGCCGCCCTCGGCCTGGCGGATCTCGCCGGTGTTGACGACCGTGCCGGCGCCGAACACGCCGACGCCGCCGTCCAGCGTGATCGTGCCGGAGTTGGTGACGGTGTCGCCATAGGCGACGGCCGCCGCGGGCGTCGTTCCCCCCCAAGCCGGCGGCGCCGCCGTGACATGGATCGTGCCGACGTTCTCGAAGCTGGAGTTCCCCAACAGGCTGACCGCCGCCGAGCCGTAGTAGCTGTAGTAGAGTTCCGTGAAGTTCAGCGCGCCGCGGCTGGTGAGGTTCACCTTGCTGGCCTCGCCCCAGGTCCCGTACGGCTCGGTTACGCGGATGGCGCCGCCGGTCGTGGTGATGTCGGCCGTCAGGTCGACGGCGCCGTTGCCGGAGATGGTGACCATGGCGGCCAGCGGCTTGTCGATCACGGCCTCGACCTTGGCGCCGTCCCGCAGTTCGAAGCCCGCGGTGTCGAAGCCGGTCGGCAGTTCGAGGTTCACCTTGGCGTCCTGGCCCGCGCGAAGGACCAGCCGATCTTCGCCCGCTCCGCCATCGATCGCGCCGGTGAGGAAGGCGAGCTTGCCGTCCTTCAAGCGGTCGAGGTCGGTGATCAGGGTGTCGGCGTCGTTGCTGAAGGTCAGCGAGCCGTTCAGCAAGCCGCCATCGTCGATGTAGGTCCCGCCCCCCGTGAAGATGACGTCGCCGTTGATGGTCCCGGCGTTGCTGACGATGCCGCCCGAGCCCGCGCGCACCCCGCCCTTGGAGCCGGTGACCACGCCGCCGGCCAGATTGTCCAGGCGCGAGGAGCTGTCGAGCAGCACGCCAACGCCGTTGGTTCCGGTGATCGCGCCGCTGTTGGCGAGGATCACGTACGACACGTGCACGCCGCTCGACGCGCCTTCGATCTGGCCCTCGTTCGTCGAGGTGGTGGTCATCACCACGCCGCCGCCCAGGCTGACATAGACGCCCCGGTCGCCGCTGGAGCGGATGGTCCCGGTGTTGCGGAACGGCGAACCGCTGACATAGAGCGCCGTGCCCACGGCGTTGATCGAGCCGTGGTTGACGAAGCCTTCGACGTCGTAGTTCAGCGAGGCGACGACGCCGGCGCCGCTGGAGACGATCGAGCCGTTGTTGATGAAGCTTTTCAGGTTCGACAGGTTGATCGCCGCTGGCCCGTAGTAGCCCGGCGAGGGCGGGGCGACCGTGCTGGTGATCGAGCCGTTGTTGATGAACGACAGGCCGTTGTCGCCGGACCCGTAGTAGTTGCTGTCGTAGTAGGTCCCGAAGGCCGTGCCGGTCGAGGTGACCGCGCCGTTGGAGACCAGCGAGCCGTAGCCGGTCACCAGCATGTCGGGCGCCTCGCCGTCGAGGGTGAGCACGACGTCCCTGGCCAGGGTCAGGCGCCAGTCCTGGAAGCCGACATAGCCCGCGCCGGGCAGGGTCGCGCCCAGGGTGAAGCTCTGGTCTACCAGGAAGTTCAAGGTGTTGCGGCCGGCGCCGCCGTCGACCCGACCGGTGATCTCGCGGAAGCGGCCGGTCGTGGCGTCGAGCGTGCCCGACACGGTGTCGTCGCCGGAACCGAGCAGCACGTCGCCCTGGATCGTGCCGCCGGTCGTGTTGACGGTGGTCTGGTAGTAAGCGCCCGTCGAGACGAACGAGCCGATGATCGAACCACGGTTGTAGAGGCTGGCTCCGGCGCTGCGGATCGCCACGGCGCCGGCGCTGGAGATGACGCCGCCGGCGTTGTTGGTCACGCCCGCGCTGCTATCGACGTCCAGGGCCAGGCCGGAGCCGGCGTTGGCGATCACGCCGCTGTTGTTGATGGTGGTGTTGAAGGTCGCCGTGACCGTCGCGGCGGCGCTGTTGGAGCGGATCTGTCCGGTGTTGGTCAGCCGCTGGAGATAGCCGTAGTAGCTGGAACCGGAGGGCCGGCCGATGGCCGCGTTCGAGCCGCCGTCGATCACGCCGGCGTTGGTGATGGCGTCCACCGGCGCCAGTATGCCGCCGATGAAGCCGGTGGCGTTGTTGGTAATCGTGTAGAAGCCGCCGCTGCTCGTGCTGGCGCTGACGATGGCCGGCCCCGAGGTCGATCGGATCGTGCCGCTGTTGTTCAGCGTCGAGTACAGGGATCCCTGATAGAGCGACGTCGGAAAGCGGATGGCGGTCGCGCCCTCGATCACGCCGTTGGCGCCGACGGTGATGTTCAGCTGCGACGGGGGGATGTACACCGCCGGATTGTTGTTGTGCTCGATGACGAGGCCCGCCGCCGAGCCGCCCGAGATCACGCCCTGGACGTCGAGCGTGGCGTAGGTCCCGCTGGAGCCTTGCGGCGTGAAGACCCGCAGGGCGGCGACGTCGCCCGAGGCGGCCGAAAGGCTGGCGCCGGAGGCCACGATGATGCGGCTGGACCTGTCGATCGTCAGGCCGCCGACCGTGGCGCCGGTGCAGGTGGTGACGCCGTTCAGGACGATGGGCAGGGGCGAGCAGGCCGCCCAGGCCGAGCTTCCCACGCCCGCGGCCAGGGCCGCCAGGCTGCAACCGAGCAGGCGCGCGCGCAGGCTCCGCGCCTTGAGACCATTCAACTGAAGCATGTACGCCCCCCGGGACATCAACTGAGATGGCGTCTAGCTTTGCCGTGAAGCAACGTCCAGATGCTCCGGGATATATCCTCGCGCCCTGGTCAGTTCCTGCACGCGGTGGGCCGGATATGAAACGGGGCGCGGGCCTTTCGACCAGCGCCCCGGAGATCGACGTCCTGTCGCCGTCTACTTCAGGTCAAGCCGGTCGGCGTTCATGACCTTGTTCCAGGCCGCCACGAAGTCGGTGACGAACTTGTCCTGGGCGTCGGCCGAGCCGTAGACCTCGGCCAGGGCCCGAAGCTCGGCGTGGGAGCCGAAGATCAGGTCGACGCGGGTGGCGGTCCAGCGGGCGTCGCCGCCGGTCCGGGGGGCGCCGGCGAAGGCGTTGACCGCCGTCGGGTTCCAGGTCGTGCCCATGTCGAGCAGGTTGACGAAGAAGTCGTTGCTCAGCACGCCCGGATGCTCGGTGAACACCCCGGCCTTGGAGCCGCCGGCGTTGGCGCCCAGCACCCGCAGACCGCCGACCAGGACGGTCATTTCGGGCGCCGAGAGCCGCAGCAGTTGGGCGCGGTCGACCAGGGCCTCCTCTGGGGCCATGAACTGGGTCCCTTCGCGGCGATAGTTGCGGAAGCCGTCGGACAGCGGCTCCAGCGGATCGAAGCTGTCGGCGTCGGTCTGCTCGGCCGAGGCGTCGGCGCGCCCGGGGACGAAGGGCACGCTGATCCGCGAGCCGGCCGCCTTGGCGCCTTCCTCGACGGCCGTGGCGCCGCCCAGCACGATCAGGTCGGCCAGCGAGATCTTCTTGCCGCCTTCGGCGCCGGCGTCGAACTTCGCCTTGATGCCTTCCAGTACGCCGAGGACCTTGGCCAGGGTGGGCGGGTCGTTGACCTCCCAGTCCTTCTGCGGGGCCAGGCGGATGCGGGCGCCGTTGGCCCCGCCGCGCTTGTCCGAGCCCCGGTAGGTCGAGGCCGAGGCCCAGGCCGCCGAGACCAGTTCGGAGATCGACAGGCCCGAGGCCAGGATCTGGCGCTTCAGCTCGGCGACGTCGGCGCCGTCGACCAGCGGATGGTCGACGTCCGGGATCGGGTCCTGCCAGATCAGGGTCTCTTCCGGCACGAGCGGGCCGAGGTAGCGCTGCTTGGGGCCCATGTCGCGGTGGGTCAGCTTGAACCAGGCGCGGGCGAAGGCGTCGGCGAACTGGTCGGGGTTCTCCAGGAACCGGCGCGAGATCTTCTCGTATTCCGGGTCGAAGCGCAGGGCGAGGTCGGTGGTCAGCATCCGCGGCACGTGCGTCTTGGACGCGTCGTAGGCGTCGGGGATGTCGGCCGGGGCGTCCTTGGCCCGCCATTGCTTGGCGCCGGCGGGGCTTTCGTGCAGCTCCCACTCGAACTTGAAGAGGTTCTCGAAGAAGTGGTTGCTCCACTTCGTCGGGGTCTGGGTCCAGATCACTTCCGGCCCGCCGGTGATGGCGTCGGCGCCGATCCCCGTGCCGTGCTTGCTGCTCCAGCCCAGCCCTTGCGCCTCGATCTCGCCGCCCTCGGGCTCGGCGCCGACGAAGGACGGATCGCCCGCGCCGTGGGTCTTGCCGAAGCTGTGGCCGCCGGCGATCAGGGCGACGGTTTCCTCGTCGTTCATGGCCATGCGGGCGAAGGTGTCGCGGATGTCGCGCGCGGCCGCCTTCGGGTCGGGATTGCCGTTGGGGCCTTCGGGATTGACGTAGATCAGGCCCATCTGCACCGCGCCCAGGGACGGATGCAGCTGGCGCTCGCCGCTGTAGCGCTCGTCGCCGAGCCAGCTGCCTTCAGGACCCCAGTAGAGCTCCTCGGGCTCCCACTGGTCGGCGCGGCCGCCGCCGAAGCCGAAGGTCTTGAAGCCCATGGATTCCAGGGCGACGTTGCCCACGAGCACGTAGAGGTCGGCCCACGAGAGCTTGGCGCCGTACTTCTGCTTGATCGGCCACAGCAGGCGGCGGGCCTTGTCGAGATTGGCGTTGTCGGGCCAGCTGTTGAGCGGGGCGAAGCGCTGCTGGCCGCCGCCGGCGCCGCCGCGGCCGTCGCTGGTGCGATAGGTGCCGGCGCTGTGCCAGGCCAGGCGGATGAAGAGGCCGCCATAGTGGCCGAAGTCGGCGGGCCACCAGTCCTGGCTGTCGGTCATCAGCGCGTGCAGGTCGGCGATCACCGCATTGAGGTCGAGGCTGTGGAAGGCCTGCGCGTAGTCGAAGGACGCGCCGAGCGGATTGGAGCGTGGATTGTGCTGGTTCAGGCTTTCGAGGCTGAGGTGCTGGGGCCACCAGTCGCGGTTCGCTCGTCCGCGGCCATGGCCGACCGGGCACTGGCCCTGCGCTTTAGGATCGACGTTCCCATCCATTGTCGGCTTCCTCCGGTTGGCTTGTTGCGTTCGCCATTTCCCCCGTCGGGCCTAGTCAACGCGCCCTTTCAGCCATTGGTACAATTGATTGTTCCTATCGCTTCGATAGACGCGGCCAACCCTTGCCGATCGTTTCGTCCGCCGTCGGCCGATCTTCAGGCGGCGTCGGCGGCGGTGCTCTCGGTATATCCCCGCAGGCGGCGGGCGATGACCTCGCCCACGGCCTCGGCGGCGGGGCGCTGGGGGAACTGGGCGCGCCAGACGATGCGGATGGTGCGGCCCGTCCAGGTGGACAGCGGCCGCAGCACGATGCCAGCGTCCTGGGCCGCGCCGGCCGCCAGGCCGGGGATCAGGGTGGTGCCGTAGCCGGCGGCGACCATGTTCAGCAGGGTGGTCAGGCTGGAGGCGCGCAGCGAGGCGCCCAGGGCCGTGGTCTGGCCGCAGGCTTCCAGCGCCTGGTCGCGCAGGCAGTGGCCGTCCGACAGCACAAGGATGTCGCGGGCCAGATCCGTCTCGGCCACGGCCTCGCGCGCGGCCAGCGGATGGTCGGGCGGCAGGGCGGCCAGGAACGGCTCGGCGAACAGCGGCGCGCCCATCAGGTCGGGCGCGGTCTCGTCGGTGGCCAGCAGCACGGCGTCCAGTTCGTGGGCGCGCAGGCGTTCCAGAAGGGCGGCGGTCTGGTCCTCCCACGGCTCCAGCTCCAGCGCGGGCAGGGCCTCGCGCAGCGGGCCGAACACCAGGGGCAGCAGGTAGGGGGCGAGGGTGGGGATGACGCCCAGGCGGAAGCGGCCGGCCAGCGGGTCGCGCAGGCTGCGGGCGGTGGCCAGCACGGCCTCGGCCGCCGTCACCGCCGCGCGGGCGTGGTCGAGCAGCTGTCGGCAGGCGGCGGTCGGGGTGGCGGTCTTGCCGCCGCGTTCGAAGAGGACGACGCCCAGCAGGTCCTCCAGCTTGCGGATCTGCACCGACAGGGTGGGCTGGCTGACGCCGCAGGCGCGGGCGGCGCGGCCGAAATGCTCGTGCTCGGCCACGGCCAGCAGATAGCGGAGATCGCGCAGGTTCATGCCGCCGGTTCCCGGTTCTCGATAGCCGCAGCCTATCGCGATCATTGATCTTTGAAACTTCTTTTCCACGGTCCGTTGCGCCAAGCTCGCCGAGATACGGACGCGAGGAAGAGGTCGCGACGCGCAAACGATCGTGACCGTCCTTCGCCCCCGGGAGGACGCCTGTCGATGCCCCATGCCGTGGACGCCGTCCTGCAGGACGAGCTGCGTCGCGCGGGCCTGCCTTGCCGCGGCCCGACCTCGCGTCTGCTGGCGCTGCTGCGCGCCTCCGAGGAGACGCACCTGACCGCGCCCGAGATCGCCGAGCTGGCGGCGGAGGCGGGCCTGGCCATGCCGCCGGCCGAGATCGCCCGCCAGGTCGAGGCCTTCGCCGATCACGGCCTGCTGGGCCGGCTGCCGACCACCACGGCCGAGCCGGTGTTCGACACCCAGCCCGAGCCGCACTTCCACCTGATCTACGAGGACACCGCGCGGATCGTCGACCTGCACGTCTCGCCCGAGACCCTGCTGGCCATGCTGCGCGACGCTTTGGCCAGACGCCCGGGCGGGGTGGAGGTGGTGGTGGTCATGCGCCGTGAGAACGGGCCGGCGAGCGGGGGATAAACCAGCGTATGGGTGTCGGGCGCGGGGGCGGTGGTCTAATCCAGTCCCCGTCAGCGTCCATGTAACGGGCGTGCTTAGAGAAACGCCATGTCCCGCCGGCGCGCCATCGCCGTCATCGACGACGACGCCCTTGTCCGCTCGGGCCTCGCGCGACTGATCCGCTCGTTCGGGCTGGAGGTCGGCGTCTTCGGCTCGGCGGCCAGCTTCCTGGCCTCGGGCCCGGAGGCCTGGGGCTGCGTGGTCACCGACATCCACATGCCGGAGATCTCGGGCCTCGATCTGCTGCGCCGGCTGCAGGCCAGCCACCCGGACCTGCCGGTGGTGGTGGTCACCGCCTTTCCGGACATGCGCGACCAGGCGATGGGCGCCGGGGCGCGGGATTTTCTCGAAAAGCCCTGTGCGCCCGACCGGATCGAGGCGACCTTGAGGCGGATGCTCGACGAGGCTTGAAGATCGGGGCCCGAGGGCGGGCCTGGGGGAAGGGGAGAGGGCTATGCCTGGCAAGGCCGAGAGCCGGAACGACGAGACGGTGCAGACCGTGCTGGTCGTCGACGACAACGAGATGTTCCGCGGCTCGATGGACAAGCTGTTCCGGTCGGTGGGCCTGCGCACGGCGCTCTACGGCTCGGCTGGCGAACTGCTCGACGCGGCCCTGCCCGACACCCCGTGCTGCATCCTGGTGGACGTGCGCATGCCCAAGATGAGCGGCCTCGACCTCCAGGAGACCCTGGCCGCGCGCGGCGTGCGGGCCCCGGTGATCGTCATGACCGGCCATGCCGACGTGCCGATGACCGTGCGGGCGATGAAGGCCGGCGCCGTCGACTTTCTCGCCAAGCCGTTCCGTGACCAGGACATGATCGACGCCGTGACCGCCGCCCTCGCCAAGGACGGAAAACGCCGCGCCCTGGCCCGCGACGTCGCGCAGGTGAAGGCCCGCTTCGACGCCCTGACCCCGCGCGAGCAGCAGGTCATGACCCTTGTCACCGCCGGCCTGCTCAACAAGCAGGTGGCCGGCGAGCTGGGCCTGCAGGAGATCACCGTCAAGCTGCACCGCGGCAGCCTGATGAAGAAGATGCGCGCGGGATCCTTCGCCGAACTGGTGCGCATGGCCGAGGCCCTGGAGCGCGATCGGGCGGGCGGCTAGGCCCTGGCCGTCGTCAGGCCTTGGGCGGGCCGGCCAGGTACTGGGCGTCGGTGACATGCTCCATCCAGGTCACGGGCGAGCCGTTCAGCGCCTCCTGGATGGCGATGTGGGTCATCGAGGTGGTCGGCGTGGCGCCGTGCCAGTGGCGGTGGCCGGGCGGGCAGACGACGACGTCGCCGGCGCGGATCTCGACGATGTCCTCACCCTCGCACTGGGTCCAGCCGCAGCCGGCGGTGACCACCAGGATCTGGCCCAGCGGGTGGGTGTGCCAGGCCGTGCGGGCGCCCGGTTCGAAGGTGACGCTGGCGGCCGAGACACGGGCCGGGGCCTGGGCGGTGTGCAGCGGGTCAAGGCGCACCTGGCCGGTGAACCAGTCGGCGGAGCCCTTCTGCGACGGCTGGCTGCCCGCGCGCTTGAGGATCATGGCTTTCTCCCTTGAGGATGTCGGGCGGCTCGATGCGCTCGCCAGGCCCGGCAGCAGGTTCCAGCACAGGGCGCCGAGGCCGAGGGCCGAAACGGTTCGCCTGTCCGGCATGAGGCTCTCCGAGCGGTGAAATCGTCGGGGTAATCTAGCAGCGGGCCGGCGGGGCGATTAGCGGCGCGGCGCTCCATGGGGTGATGAGCCAGGCTCATCGATGGCGAGCCGTCAGGTCACCGCCGGCAGGCGCACCTCGATCCGCGCGCCGCTCTCGCCCGCCGCTGGCGGCAGGAGCGCGATGCGGCCGTCGTGGGCGGCGACGGCGGAGCTGCAGATGGCCAGGCCCAGGCCCATGCCGCCGGGCTTGGTGGTGAAGAAGGCCTCGAAGGCGCGGTCGGCGGCGTCGGGCGGGAAGCCGGGGCCGGTGTCGGCGATCTCGATCACGGCCTCGCCGCCCTCGCGGCGCGAGCGGACGTGCAGGCGGCGGGCCTCGACGGGGACGGCGGCCATGGCCTGGACGCCGTTGAGCATCAGGTTGACCAGGGCCTGCTGAAGCACGACGCGGTCGCCGTGGACGACGGTGTCGGGCGCCTGCGGGTCGAGGACCAGATCGACGCCGTGCTCGGCGATCTCGCGCCGGACGAAGCCGGCCGAGGCGGCCAGCAGGCCGTCGAGCGGCAGGGGCGCGCGGTCGGCGGGGGTCTGGGCGATCAGGCCGCGGATGCCGCGCACCACCTCGGCGGCGTGGGCGGCGGCGTGGACGACGTCGGCGACGGCCTCCTTGGCCTCGTCGAGGTCGGGGGTCTCGCGGTCGAGCCAGCGCTGGGCGGCGCCGGCGGCGTTGGAGATGGCGGCCAGGGGCTGGTTGACCTCGTGGGCGATCGAGGCCGACAGCACCCCCAGCGTCGCCGCGCGCAGGGCGTGCTCCAGTTCGGCGCGGGCGCGGTCGAGGCGCTCCTGCATCCGCCGTTGCTCGGTCAGGTCGACGATCGAGGCCTGGACGCGGTCGAGGCCCTGGGAGTCGGACGGGAAGTTCAGGGCGACCATGACCGGGATCATCTCGCCGGTGCGGCTGCGCACGGTGGTCTCGGTCTCGAAGCGCGGCGCGCCGGCGTCGAAGGCGATCAGGAACTGGGCGAAGCTGTCGTCGGTCTCGGGCAAAAGCTCGTCGAGGCGCTGGAAGAAGCCGGCCTTGTCGGCGACGCCCATCATCTTCAGGGCCGTGGCGTTGACGTCGGTGATGCCGACCCTGGTCTTGATCTGGCGGGCGACCTCGGGATTGCGGGCCAGGTGCTCGGCCAGATCGGCGACGCCCTGGGCGCGCAGGTCGTCGAGGGCGGCCTTCACCGGGCGGAAGTCGTGTTCCCAGATCGACACCGCCAGGGTGTTGAAGATGGTGCGGTAGCGGGCCTCGCTGCGGCGCAGGGCCTCGTCGACGCGGCGCAGGTCGGAGATGTCGGTGTTGCTCTCCAGCAGGGCGTGGGCGCCGGTCTCGTCGCGCTCCAGGATCCATTCGCTGAGCACCACCAGGGGCGCGCCGTCCTTGCGGCGCTGGCCGACCTCGCCCTGCCAGGCGCCGTCGCGGGCCACCAGGGCGGCGATCTCTTCGGAGGGGGCGGGCAGGGCGGTCGCCAGCAGGCGGTGGGCGTCCTGGCCCAGCGCCTCGTCGCGGGTCCAGCCGTAGAGCCGCTCGGCGCCGCGGTTCCAGAAGGTGACGCGGCCCTGCGCGTCGCGGATGAAGATCGCGTCGGAGGTGACGTCGAGCAGCCGGGCCTGGGCCTGCAGGATCTCGCGGGCCGCCAGGTTGCGGCCGGTCAGGAAGGCCGCCACGCCCAGCGCCGCCAGGCTGACCATCAGGCGCAGGGTGGGGGCCAGCTCGACGTCTTCCCCATGCGCGAAAGCGAAGCTGATCGTGGCCATGGCCGCGCAGGCCAGGGTGACGACCCAGAGCCTGCGGCCGGGCAGCTCCTCGCCAACCAGCAGCAGCACCAGGACATAGAGCACCGCCACCGCGCTGGAGAGCGGGGTGAAGGTGTCGATGACGAACACGGCCGCCGCGATCAGGGCCGCGCCGGCCAGACGCAGGCGACGGCCGACCGCCGAGGGCCGCGACGAGGGGAAGGGCGAAAAGCGCATCAGGCGATTCATAGCGCAAGCCTGGCCCAGGCCGGGACCCCCTACCAAGGTCTGGGGCGGACCAACCAAGTCGATACGCGCGGTCAACGTCCGTTCGGTGTGTCGGATGGGCGACCCTCGCTAGGGTTGCGGTCATTCGAGGCGGCAGGAGGCCGGAGCCATGTTGCAATCCATCGACACCCAGGCGGCCCGTCCGCTTCCCAACGCGCCCCAGGCGATCTGGCTGGTCGAGCAGGCCCGCGCCGCCCTCGAGGCCGACCTGGGCTCGGCCCGCGAGATGCTCGACCGGCTGGCGGTGGTGCTGAACACCGCCGTCCAGCGCGAAGAGCGCAGCTTCCTGCCCGGCTCGCGGGTGCGGTCCTCGGGCCCGGCGCGCGGCGGCCTGGCCGGCTGGCAGATCCGGGCGGTGGCGGCGCATGTGGAGGCCCATATCGGCTCGACCGTCTCGGTCGCCGTGCTGGCGGGCCGCGTGGGCCTTTCGGCCAGCTATTTCTGCCGCGCCTTCAAGGTCAGCACCGACGAGACGCCGCACGCCTACATCATGCGCCGCCGGCTGGAGCACGCCCAGGCGATGATGCTGGAGACCGACGAGAGCCTGGCCCATATCGCCGCCGTCTGCGGCCTGGCCGACCAGGCCCACCTGACGCGCCTGTTCCGCCGCCACACCGGCCAGACCCCCAATGTCTGGCGGCGCGAGAACCGCCCCTGGGGCCGGGCCCTGGTGATGGGTTCGCTGCGCCGGGCCTGAACCGCTTCGCGGCGGCGCCGACGTTCAAGCCGGCGCGCCTCGCGCCAAGAGCGCCCGCCTTTTCAGGCGCAAGGATGATCTCAACGGCGCGGCGCTGGCCCCGCCTTCGAAGGAGACGACCATGGACATCGAAACCGCCCGCACCCGCCGCCTGGCCCCGCTGACCACCCCCACGGGCCTGGGCGAGGCCGCCGCCAAGGACATCTCCTCGGCCCTGACCGCGCTGCTGGCCGACGTCTTCGCCCTCTACATCAAGACCAAGAACTTCCACTGGCACGTCTCGGGCCCGCACTTCCGCGACTACCACCTGATGTTCGACGAGCAGGGCGACGAACTGTACGCCATGACCGACCCCATCGCCGAGCGCGTGCGCAAGCTGGGCGGCACGACCCTGCGCTCGATCGGCCACATCGCCCGCGCCCAGCGGGTGCTCGACAACGACGCCGACTACGTGGAGCCGCACGACATGCTGGCCGAGCTGCGCGACGACAACGGCGGCCTGGCCGCGGCCATGCGGGCGGTGCACGCCGCCTGCGACGAGCACGGCGACATCGCCACCGCCAGCCTGCTGGAGAACTGGATCGACGAGACCGAAAAGCGCGTCTGGTTCCTGTTCGAGGCTGGTCGCCGCGACCGCGCCTGACGCCCCTCGGGGTCTTGGAACCTCTCCCCCCAGGCCGAGACCCCGAAAAGGCCCCGCCCGCCGCACCTCCCCCCCCGGCGGCCGGCGGGGCCGCCTCCTTTTCCAACCAAGGGGCGTTGCTCGTGAACGGCTTCCAGAAACTGGCGCTCAGCGCCGCGACCGCCGCCCTCCTGGCGCTGACGGCCTTCGCCGCTGTGGCGCCGCGCGGCGCGCCCGATCGCTCCGCTGTTTCCGTTCAAGACATCGCCTCGCGGCGTTCCGTGAACTAGGGTTCGAAGGACCGCCAGGAGGCCCGCCGTGACCGATATCATCGCCACCAAGCCGCTCGCCCCCGACGACCCCTACGCCCGCACCGCCCAGATCTTTCCCGTGCTGTCGCCCGAGATGGCCGAGCGCCTTGCCGGCTACGGCGTCGAGGAGGCCATCGCCAAGGGCCAGGTGCTGTTTCGGCGCGGCGACCGGAGGGCCGACTTCTTCCTGGTGCTGGACGGGCAGGTTGGCATCACCCGCACCGGCGAGGAGGGCGACGACGAGATCCTGACCATCCACCGGGCCGGCCAGTTCAGCGGCGAGCTCGACCAGATCAACGCCCGCGCCCTGCTGGTCGGGGCCCGGGCCCTGACCGACGGCCGGGTGGTGCGGGTGGCCAACAGGGACGTGCCGCGGATGATGGCGGCCGAGCCCGACATCGGCGAGATCGTCATGCGGGCCTTCATCCTGCGCCGCATGGGCTTCCTGCACCACGGCGAGGCGGGGATCGTGCTGATCGGCCGGCCCGACGATCCCGAGACCCTGCGCATCGAGCGCTTCGCCGTGCGCAACGGCTATCCCCTGCGACTGGTCGACGTGGAGAGCGACGAGGCCGCCTCCGGCTGCATGGGCCGCCATGGCCTAGACGTCGCCGACCTGCCGGCCGTGGTGCTGCCCGACCGCAGCCTGCTGCTCAATCCCGACACCATGGCCCTGGCCGACCGGCTGGGCATGACCGAGCGCTTCGACCCGCAGGCGGTGTTCGACGTGGCGGTGGTCGGGGCGGGGCCGGCGGGCCTGTCGGCGGCGACCTACGCGGCGTCGGAGGGACTGGCGACGGTGATCCTGGAAGGGCTGGCGCCCGGCGGCCAGGCCGGGGCGAGCTCGAAGATCGAGAACTATCTGGGCTTTCCCACCGGCATATCGGGCCAGGCCCTGGCCGGCCGCGCCCAGGTGCAGGCCCAGAAGTTCGGGGCGCGGCTGGCGGTGTCGCGGGCCGTGGTCGGGGTCGAGTGCGACAAGCGCCCCTACCGCCTGAAGCTGGAGGACGGCCAGACCCTGCTGGCGCGGGCGGTGGTGATCGCCTCGGGCGCGCGCTACCGCAAGCTGGACGTCGAGGGCTACGACCGCTTCGACGGCCAGGCCATCCACTACGCCGCCACGGCCATGGAGTCTGATCTCTGCCGGGGCCAGGCGGTGGTGGTGGTCGGCGGCGGCAACTCGGCCGGCCAGGCGGCGATGTTCCTGTCGCGCACCGTCGGCCACGTGCACATGCTGGTGCGCGGCGAGGGGCTGGCGGCGACCATGTCGGACTATCTGGTCCAGCGCATCGAGGGCTCGGCCCGCATCACCCTGCATCCGTTCAGCGAGGTTTCCCGCCTGGAGGGCGAGCGCACCCTGAGGCGGATCGGCTGGACCGACCATCGCAGCGGACAGGAGACGGTGGTCGACGCCGGGGCGCTGTTCGTGATGATCGGCGCCGAGCCCAACACCGACTGGCTGCGCGGCTGCATCGACCTGGACGAGCGCGGCTTCGTCCTGACCGGCGAGAGCGGCCAGGTCCCCGGCGCCCGTTCGGCCTACGAGACCGAACGGCCGGGCGTCTATGCGGTCGGCGACGTGCGCTCGGGCTCGATCAAGCGGGTGGCGGCCGGGGTCGGCGAGGGCTCGGTGGTGGTCTCGGCGATCCACCGCGACCTGGAGGCGCTGCGGGCGGTGTAGAGCTTTTGTTTTGACGCATTTTCTGACGACGAACCGGAATCCACTTCGTCGGACAATGCTCTAGAACCGCGCGATCAGGGTGGCTTCGAGCCGGCGCTTCAGCGGGTCGTCGTCCGACCAGCGGTCGAGCAGGTTGCGCACGCCCAGCCGCAGTTCGGTCTCGGACGCGCCGGGCGGCCGGGGAAGCTCGAAGGCCAGGGACAGGTCGATCGTGGTGTTGTCGGGCAGCGCCATCGCGAGGTCGGCGTCGACATAGCGGACGGTGGCCGAGGCGGCGAAGCGTCGGCTCGACCAGCGGGCTCCGATCGCGCCGCGCCATTTCGGGGGAGCGCCGTAGGGGGCGCGCTTGTAGGCGGTGCTGGCCGGCGGAATGTAGTTCAGCAGGGTCGGCTGCCAGGTCAGGGCGGCGCTGAGGCCGAGGCGTCCGCCCGCCAGGTCCAGGTCGTGCTCGGCGACCATGTCCACCGACTGCATCAGGCTGGAGCCGGTGTTCTCGTTGAGGTCGCGCACCTCGATGATCCGGCCGCCCGTATAGCCCTTGGCGCGGTCGGCGTCGGTGAGCGGGGCGCGGACGACGGCGCCGGGATAGAGGTCCTCGTTGAGGATGTAGAGGTCGACGCTCCTGTGCACGGCGACCATCAGGTCGTAGCCCTCGATGCGGGTATAGTCGATCGACAGGCGCGTGCGCGGGATCAGCGGCGAGGTCAGCACCGCGCCGGCCGAGTAGGTCCGCGTCTGGTCGGGGCGCAGGTCGGCCGGGGCGCCCCAGACGATGGGAAACCATCCTTCGGCATAGACGGGCTGGCGAGGGTCGCGCTTGGGATCGATCGCGCCGCTGGTGGTCAGGCTGGTGGTGGCCGTGAGCAGGTAGGGCTCGGGCAGTTGCGCGCCCTGGGCGTAGGACGCGCGCAGGACCAGGCCGGGCCTGGGCTCGGCCTTCGCGCCGAGCAGGAAGAGGTCGGCGGACTTCTCTATCGGCTTGGCGGGCGATCCTTCGGAGATCAGGATCCGGCCGACCTGGCGTCGCGCCGCCGCCTGCAGTTCCAGGCCCCTGACGCCGAGCACCCCTTCCAGCGGCGCGCGCAGTTCGGCGAAGACCGATCGCGTGCGGCTCGAGAGGTGGTTGGTGCGGTTGGGAGGGAAGCTCGGCATGGCCTCCCACAGCTGCTGGGCGGTCAGCGACAGCGTCAGGTCGCGGTCTCCGATCCGGGCGATCGGTCCGGAGGCGCGCAGCGAGATGTCCTCGAGCCGCGAGGAGGCGTAGGGGTCGCTTCCCGCCCAGGGCGCCTTGTAGCGCGCCAGGTCGGCCAGGAACCCGGCCTGGTCGCCGAAGGGGTTGGGGACCGGCCGGCCGTCGGCGGGGGCGACCCCGCTGGCGACGGTCGACCAGGCCAGGGCCTCGTAGCCCATGTCGTCGATGCGCTGATTGGCGCGTACGCTGCCCACGGCGTAGTCGACGCCGCCCCGCCAGCGCGCGGGCAGGTCGAACACCAGGCCCCCGGTGAAACGGCGCGAAATCATCCGGGCGGACTGGGTTCCCAGGACGAAGGGGATGGGCGCGACGAGTTCGATCGGGCTCGAACCCGAGAGCATCGAAGCCGTCCCCTGGCCCGGCGTCAGCGTGGTGTAGAACGCGCCGGTGACGGTAGGGAAAGTGTCGAGGCTGGCCAGGTAGATGTAGTCCAGATAGGCCTCGGCGCCGCGCCACAGCTTCTGGCGCAGATTGATCAGGACGGCGTCGGTGCGACTGTCGTTGGACAGCGGGCGGGCGCTGTGGGCCGGGGCCAGCCCCGGGGCCGCCTTGCCGGCGTTCTGGATCAGCACCGTATCGATCGGCGTCGAGCCGTCGTAGTCGGCCGGGATGTAGGTCTGCGACATCGAGACGCCGCCGACCGTGAACGGACCGTTGACCCCGAACAGGGTGATGCCGTTCCCGGGCGACCGGCTGTAGCTCTGGCCGACCTTGAGCGACGATCCGTCGAGCGGCGCGTAGGCTTCCGACCGGTCGCCGATCGCGACGCCGTTGAAGCGCTTCTGGCCGTAGCGGACCATCACCGCCGTGTTTCCGTCGTCGGTGCTGTAGCCGAGGCGGGCGTCGAAGCGGCCATATCCGCCGTCGCCGCCCTTGCTGGCGCCGGCGGTGACGGCGACCTCGGCGCCGCGATAGTCGCGGTCGAGCACCAGGTTGACCACGCCGTTGACCGCGCCCAGGCCGTAGAGGGCGCCGCTGCTGGAAGCCAGGGTCTCGATACGGCCGATCGCCCCAAGCGGGATCGGTCCCACGTCGGCCTGCGCCAGCCGGTTGTAGTTGGGGATGGCGGGCATGCGCCGCCCGTCGACCAGCACCAGGGTCTTTTCCTGGGCGTTGGAGTCGCGAAAGGCGAAGTTGGAGCGCGACGGCGGAATGCCGCGGCCGGGGCGCGGGATGGACTGGCGACTGTCGCCGTTGCTGGTCAGCCAGGTTTGCAGGAAGTCGTCGGCCGAGAGGGCCTGGGCGGTGCGCAGCGTGCTGCGCTCGAAGACGCGATAGGGCTGGATGTCGTCGGGATCGCGCCGCTGGTCGACGTTCTGGGTGCGTACGCCCACCACCAGCAGTTCGGGCAGGGCGACGGGCCCTTCGGCTTCGGGCGCCGCGCCGCGCCGGGCGCGCACGACATAGGCGCCGGACTCGACGGCCTGGTATTCGAGGCCCGATCCCGCCAGCAGCCGATCCAGGGCCTCGCTGGGCGTCAGGCGGCCGCGCAGCGGCGGCGCGCGCCGGTCGCCGACCACGGCGGCCGAGACCAGGATGTCGACCCGCGCCTGGCGGCCAAGCTCGGCCAGGGCCTGGTTCAGCGGCTGGGCGGGAAGGGCCAGGGTGGCCATGCGCTCGGCCGCCACGGCCGGCGCCGCCAGCGCCCAGGCGCAGGCGGCGGCCGTCAGGCCACGGAGCAAGTCTTGTCGTTCTCTAGAGGTCACCCCGACCCGCCCTGATGTCTCCCGCCGGCCCATGGACGAGAGTCGTGAAGATCATTCGGGCAGTAGAGCGAACGGCGTTTTGCGGGCAACACCCGATCGGGTAGCGCTACCCCTCGACCCACCGCTTGATCGGGCGCGGGTGGGGCGTCTTGTAGGCGGTAAGGTCGAACATGACCTCGTCGACATAGCACCAGCCCCAGCCCTCGGGCGGGTCGTAGCCTTCGATGATCGGGTGCTGGGTGGCGGCGAAGTGGGCGCTGGCGTGTCGGCTGGGCGACTGGTCGCAACAGCCGACGTGGCCGCAGGCGCGGCACAGGCGCAGGTGCACCCACCAGCCGCCGGTCTTGAGGCATTCCTCGCAGCCGTCGGCGCTGGGCGTGACGACGACGATGGTCGAGAGGTGGCTGCAGCTCATCGGGTGGGCCTTCCTCCTGGCGTCCGGACAGTCTGGGCGATCATGCCGCCAAACCGTCCGGAGCGCTTGCGCCTCTCGACCCTTTCTTGGTCGGCCGGGGCTACTTCTTCGGCTTGCGGGCGGCCTGGACCTCGATCTCGACCAGCATGCCGTCGGCGACCAGGGCGGTGACCTGGCTGGTGATGCGCGAGGGCTTGTTGGGCTGCTCGGCCGTGCCGAAGAAGGTCTTGTAGCCCTCCATCATGCCGGCGAAGTCCATCTTGCCGTCCTTGGCCGGGTCGCCGACCAGCAGCACGCGCATCATCACCACGTCCGACAGGGTCGCGCCCTGGCTCTTGAGCGCGTCTTCCAGGCGCTTGATGACGCCGATGGTCTGGGTCTTGGTGTCGCCGAACTTGGCCACGCCCGTGGCGTTGGCGTCGACCACCGGCGGGGTCATGCCGCTGACATAGATGGTGTCGTAGCCGGCCGGCACGGTGACGACGCTGGCGATCGCCGACTTGGGATCGCCGCCGCGGACGATCTCCTGGGCGAAGGCGGGGGCGGCGAAGGCGGCGGTCGCCACGAGGGCGAGGGCGAGGCGTTTCATTGGGCGGCTCCATTCTGTAGTCGAAATCGGGGGGGCGGACCAGACAGTCCCCGTGCTCCGAGTTTCCCCGCGAAGGCGGGGATTTAGCGGTTTTATGCGAACTAGTGGGCCTGCAGGCCGCGGGCCTTGGCGCCGGCCTTGGACTGGGCGCGGACGCTGGAGACGTCGGCGAAGCTGACCGGCTTGCCCTTGTTGCCCCAGGCGGTGCGGACGTAGTTCAGAAGGCCCGTCAGCTCGGCGTCGGACAGGTCGTCCTTGAAGGCGGGCATGCCGGCGCGGCCGTTGAGCACGACATTGGCCATCGACTTGCCGTCGCCCTGCACCAGCGGCGAGCCGGCCAGGGCCGGGAAGGCGCCCTTGACGCCCTTGCCGGTGACCTGGTGGCAGGCCGAGCAGTTGTCGGCGTAGAGGGTCTGGCCGGGCGGGGCGGCGAGGGCCGACGAGGCGGCGGTCGAGGCGAGCGCGAGCGTGGCGAGCGCCGGGAAAGCGTGGCGAAGCATCAGGTCTCCGAAGGTCTGGATGGAGTTCGTCACGCGGCGCGGACGCGGGCGTGCAGCTTGGCGATCTGCTGCCAGGCGGACTCGATGGCCCCGGCCTGCCAGCCGCCGAGATAGCTGAGGTGCTCGCCGGCCAGGTAGAGGCGGCCGTCGGGCTCGCACAGCACCGGATAGGCGGTCTTGCGGCCTTCCTCGCCCCACTCGGCCCAGCCGCCCAGATTGTGCTCGGCCAGGTGCCAGCAGAACGAGAAGGCGTTCTCGTAACTGTCAGCGTATTCGGGGAACACCTTCTGGCCGCCGGCCACGGCGAAGGCGGCGCGCTCTGCCGGGCTCTTGGCGCTGATCTTCGCGGCCTCGCCGCCGAACGAGTAGTAGCCCAGCAGCACGCCCTTCTGGCTCTGCCAGCCGGTCGAGGGCAGGCTGATCGTGCCGATGCCGGGCATGTCGTTGTAGATGTGGCCGCCGTAGATGAAGTGGTCCTCCTCCCAGAAGCGGCGCTTCATCTGCAGGCCGATCTTGTTGACCGGTGCGTAGGCCACGCCCTCCATCGCCGCCTTGAACGGCTTGGAGGTCTGCATGTCGACGCTGCGCAGCACGCTGAGCGGGATGGTGCAGATGCAGTAGTCGGCGACGACCTGCGCTTTTTTGCCGGCGGCGTCGCGGTAGCCGATCTTCACGCCCTTGGCGTCCTGGCCGATGGTCTCGACGACGCAGGAATAGCTGATCTTGTCGGCCACCTTGCGCTCAAAGGCCTTGGCCAGCTGGTCCATGCCGCCGATCGGCTGGAGCATGGTGCGCTGCTGCTCGTAGCCGGCGACCGAGGTCAGGGTGCGCCAGGCGCCCGAGTGCAGCACGTCGGCCATGCTGCGCGGGGTCGAGGGCTTGCCGGGGCCGGGCGAGACGCCGGCGCCGGGATGGACGTCGAAACCGCGGCCGTCTGTGCCTGTATAGGCCAGGTCCGTTGGCGACAGGCGACCCTCGTTGACCATGTAGGCGACGAAGAGGTCGCGGTCCTGCGTGGTGAAGGCGCCGTCGAGGCCGCCCTTGGAGGCGACCTTGGCCATCAGCTCGGCGGCGTGGCCGCGCGCGTCGGCGGCGATCTCGCCCTTGCGGACCGGCTTGCCCTTCAGCGGGCCCTCGCCCTTCTCGAAATAGACGTAGGCCGCGTCGTTGTCGTTGACGAAGCTCTCCAGCGGCACGCCCAGGAGCTTGGTGTAGTGCAGCGTCGAGCGGTGGTGGTACGGGATCCGCCAGGGGCCGTGGTTGATGTAGAGGCCCTCGTCGAACTGGCAGGTCTGGTCGTTGCCCAAGAGGTCGACGTGGCGGAAGCCCTTGCGGGCGGTCTGGCAGCGGCCGCCGGCGAAGTCGCGGGCCTCCAGCACCTGCACCTCATAGCCGTGCTTGGTCAGTTCATAGGCGGCGGTCAGGCCCGCCAGGCCTGCGCCCAGCACCACCACCTTGATCCCCTTGCCGCCGCCTTCCAGCGGGGGCGGGGCGGCCTGGGCCGAGGCGAAGCCGTAGCCCAGGGCGTCCATGCCGGCCATGGCCAGCGACACCCCGCCATAGGCCGCCAGGCTCTCGAAAAACCGTCGGCGCGTCAGAACCGCGCCAGATGCCGAAGTCGCTCGACCGTCCATACGCCACCCCGTGCTTTGTGTCCGCCTGCCGGATGTTTCGGCGGCGGGTCCATCTCGAAATCCCCGTCTCTGCGGGGCAATCCCTTTAAGCCGGGCAGGGCGGTCAGCCTGTCGCGGAACGGCGTTGTGCCGCCTGCTTGGGCGCCCTGATCGCGGCTTGAGCGAAGTTGGGGCGCGAAGGCCGCGTCCCGTGGAATCGCCTTCGGAAAAGGGAGCCGGACGGACGCCCGACTCCCTCGTTGCCGATGCGGTGGAAGGGCGACCTAGAAGGTGTAGGTCAGGCGCCCGTAGTAGTAGCCGCCGTTGATCCCGAACGGCGAGAACGCCGGGTACTGGGTCACGCAGCCGCCGCCGGAGGCGACGCAGGCCGACTGGAACGCCGCCGAGAACTTGTCCGGATACTCGTTGAACAGGTTGTTGGCGCCGATCGCGGCGACCACCCCGACCGGGAACTTGTAGGAGATCTCCAGGTCGGTGAGGGCGGTGGCGCTGACCACGGTGTCGAGCAACGGCCCGGTGCCCGGGTCGGCCAGGGCCGAGGCCTTGCCGTAGAAGGTCTCGGTCAGGCTGACCGTGACCGGGCCGAAGCTGTAGAGGCCGTTGATCCCGATCTTGTACTTAGGCGCGGCGGTCTCGAGCAGCGAGGCGGCGTTGCCGGCGAACAGCACCTGGCCGGTCGGGAAGGCGGTGCTGGTCACGCCCAGGGCCGCCGGGGCGGACTTCACCCTGGTGATCTTGGTCTTGTTGTAGTTGCCGCTCAGGGTCCAGTCGATGCGGCCCCAGTCGCCCAGGTCGGTCGGGTAGGAGACCACCACGTCGACGCCCGTGGTGCGGGTGTCCAGGCCGTTGGAGAAGATGTTGATGCCGGTGCTGGTGACGGTGCTGTCGAGGATGTTGCCGTTGGCGGCGATGGCGGCGTTGACGTTCGGGTTCACCACCACGCCGTTGCGCAGGCCGTAGACCGAGCTGGAGCCGAAGATGCGGTCTTCCAGCTTGATGCGGTAGGCGTCGATCGTGGCGGTCAGTTTCGGGATCGGGTGGGCCACGACGCCGAAGCTGTAGTTGGTCGACTTCTCGGGCTTCAGCTTCTCGATACCCAGCAGGGCGGCGGCGGCCGAGTTGGGGGCCAGCTGCACGAAGGCCGAGGTCGGCGAGACGTTGGTGGCCGAGTAGAACGACTCCGCCAGGGTCGGGGCGCGGAAGCCGGTGCTGACCGTGCCGCGGATGGCGAACATCTCGTTGAAGTCGTAGCGGCTGGTCAGCTTGCCGACCGTGGTGTCGCCGAAGTCGCTGAAGTCCTCGTAGCGCAGGGCGACGTCGACCTTCCAGGGCGTGACCGGCGAGACGGCCAGGTCGGTGTAGAGCGCCCAGCTGGTGCGGCTGTGGCCGCCGGCGTCGGTCTTGGAGAAGCCCGGATAGGACTGCGAGCCTTCCTTGTAGGTCGAGGCCGCGTCGCCGGCGCCGATGGCATAGGTGTCACGGCGCTGCTCGATGCCCAGGGCGACGTCCAGCGGCGTGGCCAGGCCCACGTCGAAGCCGCGGGAAAGGTCCAGATTGTTGGTCCACTGGGTGGTCTGCCAGCTGCCGGCGTGGAACGAGGTGGGGGTGAAGCCCTTGGTCGTGAGGGTCGAGGTGTCGGTGTAGAGGCTGGCGTTGGCCGAGTCCTCGACGCGGACCTCGATGTCGTCCTTGCCGTAGGTGGCGCTGAGGTCGAGGTTCCAGCCGGCGACCACGCCCGACAGGCCCAGCGTCAGGGCGTAGTCGTCCTCGATGATCCGCTCGCGCGGGCTGAAGCCGTTGGGGAAGGGCCGGTCGGCCGCGCCCATCCTGCCCTGGATGCGGTTGTAGCGGCGGTAGTTCTCGTAGGCCGAGGCGTCCTTGTGGCCGTAGGTGCCGAACGAATAGACCTCAAAGTCGCCGGGCAGCTCGACCCCGCCGTTGAAGGCCAGGACGTGCATCCGGTACTCGGCGTCGCCCGAGATCAGGTTCAGGTTGGGGTAGCCCTTGATCTGGCTCTCGACGGCGTTGTTGGCGGCCGAGTAGCTGGGGCTGGCGGGGTTGTAGACGCGCTGGTCGGGCAGGCCGCGGTTGGAGAAGCCGTGGTATTTGCTCTCGACCGTGAAGTTCAGATAGCTGTTCTCGGTCGGGGCCGTGCCCAGGTTGGCCGAGAACGAGGCGGTCTTGCCGCCGCCGTCGAAATATTCGCCGCCGGTCACCGAGACCGCGCCGCCCGACTCCGACTTCTTGAGGATGATGTTGACGACGCCGGCGATGGCGTCGGTGCCGTACTGGGCCGCGGCGCCGTCGGTCAGCACCTCGATCCGACCGATCGAGGCCATCGGGATGAAGCCGAGGTCGGCGGCGGCGGCGCCCTGGTAGGGGCCGGAAAGGACGGCGAAGTTGCCGGTGGTGTGGCGGCGCTTGCCGTTGATCAGCACCAGGGCCTGGTTCGGCGACAGGCCGCGCAGGCGCGCCGACAGGGTCAGGTTGGCGGTGTCGCCGCCGAAGGCCTGGGCGTTGAACGACGGGACCAGGTTGGCCAGGCCCAGGCGCAGGTCGACCTGGCCGGTGCGCTCGAGGGTGGCGGTGTCGACTACCTGGACGGGGGCCGGGCTGTCGGCGACCCGCAGGCCGGTCTGGCGCGTGCCGGTGACGATGACGGTGTCGAGTTCGACGGAAGGATCAGGCGCGGGCTCTGCCGCGTGTGCGATGGTCGAAGTACCGATGGCGATCGACAGAGTCGAAATGCTCGCGGTCAAGATTTTTTTGAGATTATTGTTCACTAGTGCCCCTCTCCGCATAGTCAATGCATGACTGATGGCTCCTTCGTGGGGTCCGCCCTAATCGTGTTCTTATTGTTGGAACGCGAATACTAGACTGAACAGCGGTTTTGGCCGCGGTTCAGCGTTGATCAGGCGGGCGGGTTCGGCAATGGGGGAGGGGGCGAGGAAGGGCTTTGCGGGCCTTCTTCGTATACGGCCGCCACATTTCAGGGCGCCGACCGGAGGTTTCCAGATTGTGCTGATCATCACGCCGGCAACTCGGATAACGCCGTTTGATTTTACGCGCACGGCGACGCCGACAGACGGTTCCCCGGTCCGGGCGCCAAGGCCGCCGCGACGGTGAAATCGCGGCGAGACCCTGTCGGCGCTGGATTCCGGCCCGAACGGCGTGTGGTGAAAATTGCCGTTCCAACCCATTTTTTGACGCGTCGGCGGCAAACTTGGTCGCAAGCGGTTCAGAAAAACTCGAATTCAATTCCCATCGATTCAGTGGGAATTGACCGGCGCCGGCAATGATCCGGCACGACCTGTTCGTTTCGTCAGCATCGGGACGACGCGCCGGCATTTCCTGAAATGTGGATTGCGGGCGCGCTCGTGCGGCGGGGAGCGTCGGGTCGCAGTTCTGGAGGGGATACCATGAACACTCGCCTACGCGTCGCCCTGTTGGCGACCACGACTCTCTGCGCCGCCGTCCTGGCCGCGCACGCCAACGCCCAGGAGGGCGAGGCCGCGACCGTCGAGGAGATCACCGTCGTCGGCTCGCAGATCAAGGGCGCCAAGGTCACCGCCGCCCTGCCGGTGACGGTGGTCGGGGAAGACCAGATCCAGGCCACCGCCGCCGTCTCGGGCGACGACCTGTTCCGCGCCATCCCGCAGATGGGCGACGTCAACTTCAACTCGCAGTACCTGCCGGGCACCAGCAACAGCGCCCGCGGCGACGTCGGTTCGGTGAACCTGCGCAACCTGGGCATCGGCAACACCCTGGTGCTGCTGAACGGCCGCCGGGTGGTGACCCACCCGACCAGCCAGGCCAACGACAACCTGGTGCCGGTGCTGACCTACAACTCCAACGCCATTCCGGTGACGGGCCTGCGCCGGCTGGAAGTGCTGCGCGACGGCGCGGCGGCCATCTACGGCGCCGACGCCGTGGCCGGCGTGGTCAACACCGTGCTGCGCGACGACCTGGAGGGGCTGAACGTCGCGGCCCAGTACGGCTTCGCCGAGGGCACGAACCTCAAGGAGTACAATTTCAACGCCTATGGCGGCCACAACTTCGCCGAGGGCCGCGGCAACATCAGCGCCTTCTTCTCCTATGACGCGCGCACGCACCTGCGCTCGCACGAGCAGGCCTTCACCGCCTCGGCCGATCGTCGCTCGCTGTTCGCCGACACCCGCTTCGCCGGCGCGACCAGCCTGGACGGTCGCAGCACGACCACGCCCTGGGCCTATCTGCAGACGCCGGCGAGCTTCGGCACGGTGCGCCAGGGCACGACGGCCCTGACCAGCAGCGCCGGCTATTTCCATATCCAGCCGACAACCTTCTCGGGCTGCCAGCTGAACATCGGCAACGGGCTTTGCATCGACGACGGGGCCCTGGCGACCTCGGGCGTCGACCGCGACCTGCGCTTCGACGCCGCCTCGCTGGGCACGACGGTGGTTCCGTCGGTCAAGCGCGCCAACCTGTTCGCCACCGGCAAGTACGAGATCAACGACAGCGTCACGGCCTTCGGCGAGCTCGGCGTCTACCACGCCAAGACCAACGCCGGTCAGGCGCCGATCCAGACCCTGTCGTCGGGGGTGATCACCATCCCGGCCAGCAACTACTGGAACCCGTTCGGCCCGGCCGTCTTCGCCAACGGCTCGGTCAATCCCAACCGCCTGCCCAACCTGAACGTCCCGGCCGCGGGCCTGGCGGTCACGCTGCGCGGCTACACCTTCGCCGACCTGGGCCTCACCCAGGTGGACGTCACCAACAAGCAGTACCGCGTGCTGGGCGGCCTGCGCGGCGAGAAGTTCGGCTTCGACTGGGAGTCGGCGGTCGTCTACTCCGAGGCCACCGCAGAAGACGTGGCCGACAACATCTCGACCACCAAGCTCTACGCCCAGCTCGCCCTGTCGACGCCCGACGCCTACAACGTCTTTAACGGCTCGGACCTCGCCTACACCAGCGGCCCCGACAGCACCCGCAACAGCCAGGCGGCCATCGACGCCATCCGGGTCAAGACCATCCGCCGCACCAAGAGCACGCTGGCCCTGTGGGACTTCAAGGTCTCGCGCCCCGACCTCCTGACCCTGCCGGGCGGCGACCTTGGCATCGCCTCGGGCGTGGAGTTCCGCCGCGAGACCCAGCTGGACGACCGCGACGGCCGCATCGACGGCACGACCACCTTCACCGACCCGGTCAGCGGGGCGGTGCTGAGCGACCTGATCAACTCCAGCATCAACCCCGACACCAAGGGCCACCGCACGGTGGGCTCGGCCTATCTGGAACTGGCCGTGCCGCTGGTCTCGCCGGAGATGTCGATCCCGCTGGTCCACCGCCTGGAAGGCCAGCTGGCCGGCCGCTACGAGCGCTACAGCGACTTCGGCAATACCGCGAAACCCAAGGTCGCCCTGGCCTGGGACGTGATCGACGGCGTGCGCTTCCGCGGCTCGTGGGCCCAGGGCTTCCGCGCCCCGAACCTGGAGCAGATCAACGCCTCGATCATCTCGCGCTCGAACACCCGCACCGACTACGCCTTCTGCGAGGCCGACCTGCGGGCGGGGCGGATCGGCGCCTTCTCGTCGTGCTCGCGCTCGCAGCTGACGACGGCGCGGCGGGCGGGCAATCCGGACCTGGAGCCGGAGGAGTCCGAAACCCTGTCGTACGGCGTGGTCTTCGAGCCGAAGTTCGTGCCCGAGGCCTTCGGCCGGCTGACCTTCACCGCCGACTACTGGAAGGTGAAGCAGACCGGCCTGATCGGCGTGTTCGGCGAGGGCAACGCCCTGATCCTCGACTACCTGCTGCGTCAGCAGGGCTCGAGCAATCCGAACGTGGTGCGCGCCGCGCCGACCGCCGACGACGTCGCGGCCTTCGCCGGCACGGGCCTGACGGCCGCCGGCCAGGTGCTGTACGTCAACGACAAGTACACCAACCTCCAGCCGCAGGTGGTCGAGGGGCTGGACTTCGGCTTCCTGTGGAAGCTGGGCACCGACCGGTTCGGCGACTTCGACCTGAACGTCAACGTCGCCCACCTGCTGAAATACTACCAGTCGCCGTCGCCGGGCATCGCCGAACTGCTGAAGGCGCGCTCGGACGGGGTGATCAACGCCGGCACCACCATCACCGGCGGCGGCGACCTTCTGCGCCAGAACGGCAAGCCGGAATGGAAGTGGTCGGCGGCCCTGACCTGGCGCTACGACCGCTTCACGGTCGGCGGCTTCACCCAGTACATCGGCGACTACGACGACACCGCCCTGATCGACTCGTCGGGCCAGCCCTGGGTGGTCGACTCGACCCTGACCGGCAACCTCTATGGCGAGGTCGACGTCGCCGAGATCGGGACCAAGGTGCGGCTGGGCGTGCGCAACATCACCGACGAGCAGCCGCCGCTGAGCGCGGCCGGCTACGACGGCACAGTCTACACGCCGTACGGCCGCTACTGGTACTTCAACGTCAAGAAGCGGTTCTAGGCCGCTCGAGCAAGCCCCGGGCCGCCGCGCGCGGCCCGGGCGTCTTCCTTCCATCAGTTAGGGGAAATCCCATGACATCGCGTTCCGCCCGCATCCTGCTCGGCGGCCTGTGCGCCGCGGCGCTGTCCACCTCGATCGCCGTCGCCCAGACCAGGCCCCTGGCGGTGGTCAACGCCGAGATCTTCGACGCCACCGGCGCCGCGCCCTATCGCGGGACGCTGGTGGTCAAGGACGGGCGGATCGTGGCCGTCGGCCCGGCCGTGAAGGCCCCCAGGGGCGCCAGCATCGTCGACGCCAAGGGCGCGGCGCTGATCCCGGGCCTGTTCGACGTCCACACCCACTGGACCCCGGCCGGCGCCCCGGCCGTCACGCCGAAGATCGCCGACGCCTACCTGGCCTCGGGCGTGACGACGGTGAACGACTTCCACCAGCAGCCGGAGAGCTTCGCGCCGCGCCGAGCGTGGCTGGGAACCCTGACCGCGCCGCACGTCAACTTCGTCGCCCGGATGAGCACCCCGGGCGGCCATGGCGCCGACTGGGCCGACCAGGCCACCACCCGCTGGGTCGACACCCCCGAGAGCGCGCGCTTGGCGGTCGAGGAGATCGCCGCCTACAAGCCCGACGCCATCAAGGCCTTCACCGACGGCTGGCGCTATGGCAGCGCGCCCGACAACACCAGCATGGACGCCTGGACGCTGAAGGCGCTGACCGAGGCGGCGCACAAGCACAACCTCAAGGTCCTGACCCACACCGTCACGGTCGAGCGCGGCAAGGTGGCGGCGACCAGCGGCGTCGACGTCATCGCCCACAGTCTTCAGGACGAGCCGGTCGACGCCGACACCATCGCGGCGATCAAGGCCTCGGGCCTGTTCTACGCCCCGACCCTGGCGGTCTACGAGCCGGTCAAGCCCGGCGCCAAGCCGCCCGCCGATCCCGACAGCCCGCGCAATGTGCAGGCGCGCCGCAAGTTCGGCTACGCCCTGGGGAACGTGAAGGCGCTGTTCGACGCTGGCGTGCCGGTGGCGCTGGGCACGGACGCCGGCATGCCTGGCACGCCGCACGGCCCCTCGACCCTGCGCGAGCTGGAGCTCCTGGTGCAGGCCGGCCTGACGCCGACGCAAGCCCTCGTGGCCGGCACCGCCACCAGCGCCAGGGCCATGAACTTGCTGGCCGACCGCGGCACGCTGGAGGTCGGCAAGCGGGCCGATTTCGTGCTGGTCGCAGGCAAGCCGTGGGAGACCATCACCGACCTGCGCCGGACCGAGCGGGTGTTCCTCGATGGCCAGGCGGTGTTCGGCCCTGGCGCGGTGCGCGCCCCGGCCAACGACAGGCCGACGCCGCCGGCGGTCAAGGCCAGCGCCCTGATCGACGACTTCGAGCGCGCCGACGGCCGCACCAGCCTGGACACCCTGCGGCTGGACGACTTCGATGGCGGCCGCGACCGCAGCCTGGAGGTCTCGCAGGTCATCACCCGCGAGGGCGGCGGCAAGGTGCTGAGCGTCGGCGCGCGCATGGCGACCAAGGATGACGCCTCGGCCGGGGTGCTGCTGCCCCTGACCCGGGGTTCGGTGGTTCCGGCCGACGCCACCGCGTTCAAGGGCCTGAAGTTCGCCGTGCGCGGCGACGGCGGCGCCTATGTCGTGACGCTGGTCGGCGCGGCCGGCCGCTGGACCACCAAGGTCGAGGCTGGTCCGCAGTGGAAGAGCGTCGAGCTGCCGTTCACCGCCTTCAAGCCGGTGGCCGCGCGGGGCGAGGCCCCGGCCTTCACCGGGACCGACCTGCTGCAGGTCGGCGTCGAGGGCGAGCGCGCGGCGGGAACCAAGCTGTGGTTCGAGCTGGACGACGTGGCGTTCTACTGAGGGCGTGGCGAAGGGCGCTTGTCGCCGGACCGTCATGGACGGGCGCTAGAGGGGCGATTTCCCGATCCGCCAGCGCCCGGTCCCCATGATGAAGACGCGTCTTTCGCTCCTGCTCGCCGCCGGCCTGCTGGCCTTGTCCCTGCCGGCGGCCGCGGCGACGCCGGTTCCGCCCCTGACCCAGAACGGCGGGACCTGGGCCGCGGGCCACGTTCAGGGCGTCGCCGTCGATCGCAAGGGCGGCTACGTCTACTACTCGTTCACCAACCTGCTGGCGAAGTACGACTTCAAGGGCAAGCTGGTGGGCACGCTGGTCGGCTGGACCGGGCACCTGGGCGATCTCGATTTCAATCCCGAGGACGGCCGGCTGTACGGCTCGCTGGAGTACAAGAAGGACCAGGCCTTCTACATCGCCGTGATCGACGTTTCCCGGCTGGACCGGGTGGGCGTGGAGGCGGCCAAGAGCGATCTCTTCCGCACCGTCTACCTGCCCGAGGTGACCAAGGACTATGCCGCCGACCTCAATGGCGACGGCCGGTTCGACGGCGACACGGCCAGGACGAGCGACCATCGCTACGGCTGCTCGGGCATCGACGGCGTGAGCTTTGGGCCGGCGTTCGGGCGCACGGACGGACCGCGACTGCTGACGGTGGCCTACGGAATCTATGGCGACGAGGGGCGGACCGACAACGACCACCAGGTGCTGCTGCAGTACGACGTCGCCGACTGGGCGAAGCTGGCCAGGCCGCTGTCGGAGGCCGCGCCGCACCACGAGGGCCCGGCCGCGCCGCGCGACAAGGTGTTCGTGCGCACCGGCAACACCCGCTTCGGCGTCCAGACCCTGGCCTATGACGAGACGCTGAAGCGCTGGTTCATGGGCGTCTACCAGGGCGCCAAGCCGGTCTTTCCCAACTATCTGCTGTTCGCCTTCGACGCGCAGGCCGAGCCGGCGACAGGCGACCTGGTCGGCGTGCCGGGACCGGGCGGCAAGGGTTGGGAGCAGGGCAGGGTGCTGCCGCTGGCCGGCGACGGCCTGAAGGACGAGGCCAGCGGCGTGCGCGGCTGGAACCAGAAGGCCGATGTCGGCTTCCAGCCGATCGGCGGCGGGCTGGTCTATGTGGCGGCGAACACCAAGGTCGACGGCCGGCAGACCGCCGACCTGACCCTGATGCGCTGGACCGGCGACGCCGAGCGCCCGCTGGCTCCCGCGACAGCGGCCGACCTGAACTCGCCCGGAACGAGCGGTCGGGACTGACTGTCACAATCGGCGTCTAGGCAGGGCGCCGACTCGCTGCGGGGAAAGTCCGGTCCCGGACCGCTCCCCGCGCCAGCGCAACGTCCAGCCAGCGGATCAGGATGACCGGCGCCGACAGGGAAAGACAGCGATGGTTCGTGCGCAACGTCCTGCCGCACGAGCCGGCCCTGCGCGGCTGGCTGTCGCGCAGCACGCCGGCGGGGGTCGATCCCGAGGACGTCATCCAGGAGGCCTACACCATCCTGGCCGAGCTGGAGACGGTGGAGACCATCCGCTATCCCCGGGCCTATCTGTTCCAGGTGGCGCGCTCGGTGATCATGCGACACGTGCGGCGGGCCAGGATCGTCTCGATCCACGCGGTGGGCGACCTGGAGCGGCTGGACCATCCCGACGACGCCGCCTCGCCCGAGCAGCACGCGCTGGACCGGGACGAGCTGCGGCAGCTGGCCCGGGCGATCGCGGCCATGCCGGCCAAGGTTCGCGAGGCCTTCGTGCTGCGGCGGGTGGACGGGCTGTCACAGCGCCAGATCGCCGAGCGGATGCGGATTTCGGAGAATACGGTCGAGACGCATATATCGCGCGGCGTTTCGTTCTTGATTGATTGGTTCGGCCGTAGCGGAAACAAGCGGTCCCAAACCTCTAGTACAGTGGATGCGGAGATCGCCTCGCCAGATGGCCGAACGAGACACCAGTCGAGACATTGACGAAGCGGCGTCCAACTGGACGGCGCGGCTGGATCGTGGGCCGCTGACTCCGGAGGAAGACCAGGCGTTTCAGGGCTGGCTGAAGGGGGATCCCCGCAGCCGGGGCGCGCTGCTGCGCGCCCAGTCGCTGTTCATGATGAGCGAGTCCGCCCAGGCCCTGGGCGCGCGCTACGACCCGGCGGACTTCCAGGAACCGGCGGCGCCGAGGCCGCGTGGGCTGTCGCGTCGCGGGGCCCTGCTGTGGGCGGGCGGCGCTGGGGCGGCGGCGTCGCTGGCGGCCCTGGCCGTGGGCGTGCCGGCGGCGGGCGCGGTGACCAGCACCCGGCGCGGCGAGATCCGGCTCGTGCCGCTGAAGGACGGCTCGACCGTGCTGCTCAACACCGACAGCCGCATCCGCGTGCGCTATGGCCAGAACGAGCGGTTCGTCGCCCTGCTGAAGGGCGAGGCCTATTTCTCGGTGGCGCGCGACGAGCGGCCGTTCGTGGTCGAGATCGACGGCCGGCGGCTGCGCACCACCCAGGCGGGTTTCCGGGTGCGCAAGCTGGCGGCCGATCCCGTCGACCTGCTGGTGCAGCAGGGGCGGGTCGACGTGACGATCCCCAGGCTGGCCGCGCCTGCCTCGCAGCTGGCCCTGGACGGCAATACGCGGCTGGTGATGGCCGACCTGGTTCCGCGCCCCCAGCCGATCACCCCGGCGGTGATCACTCGTGAACTGGCCTGGCGCGAGGGCAAGCTGGCCTTCGAGGGTGAGAGCCTGAAGGAAGCCGCCGACGCCTTCGCCCGCTACAGCGACACCCGCATCGCGATCCCCGACGCGGCCCTCGCCCGCGAGCCGGTGGCCGGCCTGTTCGCCGCCAATGATCCGGTGGGCTTCAGTCGGGCCATCGCCCGGGTGTTCGACGCCCGCCTGGACCAGAAGGGCGACCTGGTCGTCCTGAGCCGCGCCTCTACCCAGACGAGCGCCTCGGACTGAGAATTTTTTGTGACCGGTCACGGAAGCCCGCGGCCGGCGGCTCTCAACCCGCGACGTCGCGATCTGGGCGACGATTGGGGGCTGACTGCCGATGAATTCCCGCTACTCCATCCTCGCCTGCGGCGTCGCCGCCGTGGCGCTCGCCGTCGCCTCGCAAGCCCAGGCGCAGGACCGCGACTTCGACATTCCGGCCCAGCCGGCCGTGCGCGCCATCCCCGAACTGGCCCGCCAGGGCCAGGTGCAGATCGTGGCGCCGGCCCGCCTGCTGGACGGCGTGCGCACCCCGGCCGTGAAGGGCCGCATGGACGTGCGCACGGCGCTGTCGCGGCTGATCGCCGGCACGCCGCTGCGCATCGACAGCGACGACGGCCAGGTGATCACCCTGAAGTCGGCCGGTCCGGCCGGGGCCCGTCCGTCGGCGGCGGTCGGCTCGGGCGTGGTCCGCGGCAAGGTGATGAACACCGCCACCGGCCAGTACGTCCGCAACGCCGAGATCCGCGTCGAGGGCACGACCATCGTGGCCTTCTCGGAAGACGGCGGCGACTTTCGCCTGACCGGCGTGCCGGCCGGCGAGGTGGCCGTGGTGGCCAAGTATACGGGCCTGGAGACCGCTCGCACGGTCGTCACCATCGAGCCCGGCCAGACCGCGGCCGTGACCTTCGACCTGACGGCCTATGCCGCCGCCGGCGGCGACGCGGTCGAGGCGGTGACGATCACCGCCGCCCGCGACGGCCAGGCCGCCGCCATCATGGAGCGCCGCGCCTCGACCAACGCCAAGAACGTGGTGGCCGCCGACAACTTCGGCGCCCTGACCATGGGCGACGTCGGCGAGTTCATGAAGAACATGCCCGGCGTGTCGCTGGACTACACCGAGGTCGACGCCACGGCCGTGCGCATCGGGGGCCTTGATCCCAAGTACTCGACCTTCACCACCGACGGCGCGCGCATGGCCACGGCCACGTCGAACAACAATTCGGGCCGCCAGAACTCGTTCGAGCAGATGTCGATCACCGGCATCGACTCCATCGAGCTGAACAACACCCTGCAGGCCAGCATGGACGCCGACAGCCCCGGCGGCTCGATCAACCTGCGCAGCAAGTATGCCTTCCAGCGCAAGAGCTGCCTGCTGCGCTTCCAGATCGGCGGCGTGGGGACCTCGGACTCGACCCTGTCGCGGCAGTACCTGCCCGACGACAAGAAGCATATGACGATCTACCCCTCGGCGCAGATCGGCTATGGCGACGTGTTCCTGGACGGCCGTCTGGGCGTGGCGTTCAACGCCAGCTACAACGCCAACTTCGTCCAGCAGGACCGGGTCCAGACCGACTGGTCCTACCTCGCCGACGGCCGCGTCATGCCCTACCAGGTGATGTGGCGTCCGGGTCCGAAGCTGACCAGCCGCAAGGCCGCCAACCTCAGCGTCGACTACAAGATCACCGACAAGCTGGCGCTTAGCCTGCGCAGCACCTACTCGTTCTACGACGTCGAGTACTTCAACCAGTACACCTACCTGATCTTCGGCACGACGACGGTGTCGCGGGCGACGGCCGACTCCACGCCCACCCACATCGTCGTGAACCCGAGCACGACCAACACTCGCCTGCACACCCAGTATTCGCACCGCTACGCCGGCACGCCGGCCTGGGTGTTCGCGCCGAAGCTGGAATATCGCGGCGACACTTTCGAGGCCTTGCTGCGCGCCAACTATTCCAGCTCGCAGTTCAATTTCGAGGACAACGACCAGGGCTTCTTCGCCCGCACCGACAGCTACCTGACCCGGATCGGGTTCACGCTGGATCGCGCGTCGGAGGACTCGAACGCCTGGACCATCAAGCAGACGGCCGGCCGCTCGTGGAGCGACCCGGCCAACTTCAATCGCGATGACGACATCGGCAACAACATCCGCACGTCGCAGTCGAACGCCAACAACCAGATGTACGGCGTGAACCTGGACCTGAAGAAGCAGCTGGCCATCGGCGACGTGCAGCTGAAGCTGCTGGGCGGGGCCGCCTTCCGCACCAACATGTGGAAGACCAACGAAGGCTCGTTCAAGCAGTTCCAGTACGTGGGTCCCACCGGCGACCTGACCCAGAAGGCCCCCGAGGCCGTCATCCCCTGGACGCAGAACTACCAGTTCAAGATCCACGGCTTCGACGCCGGCAACATGAACGAGCAGGGCTGGCGCGCGGACAACAACTACGCCGTCTACGACATCTACCAGGCCCATCCCGAGTACTTCGTGCCCGACACCGTGGGCAACCTGAAGCGCCAGCTGGATAACAACAAGAAGATCGGCGAGGAGGTCAGCGCGGCTTACGTCGAGGCTCAGCCGCGTCTGGGCAAGGCCCAGTTCGACCTTGGCCTGCGCTACGAGAAGACCAAGACCCAGGCGCGCGTCGCCGACATCCGCTCGGCCAAGGAAGTGGCCGCCGCGGGCCTGTCGACCAGCACCGTCGCAGGCCTGATGTACCAATACCGCAACGGGACCTACACGACCCGCGAGGGCGAGTACGACGACTGGTTCCTGAGCGGCGGCGTGAAGTACGACTTCAACAAGCGCCTGGTGGGCCAGATGGCCTTCAGCCAGTCGATCCTGCGCCCCGACTACGGCAACCTGGGCGGCGTGGTGGCCGTCGACGACAACAACCTGATCGTCACCGTGCCCAACCCGCTGCTCAAGCCCGAGCACTCGACCAAGTACTACGCCAGCCTGCTGTACTATCTGGAGCCGTCGGGCGTGGTCGGGATCTCGGCCTACCAGCTGGACGTCAAGGACATGCAGGTCACCGGCATCACGGTCGATCCCGAGGACGTCGGCTACAATCCGGGCGACTACGCCGGCTACACTTTCCGCAGCGCCCAGAACCTGCCGGGCACCAGCACCAACAAGGGGATCACGCTGGAGTACGACCAGCAGCTGGTCTTCCTGCCGGGCGCCTGGCGGGGCCTTGGCCTGAGGGCCTCGGTCACCAAGATCGATCCCGACGGCGAGCGCGTGAACCTGCCCAAGACCTCGGCCAACTGGGGCCTGCGCTACAGCTACGGCAAGTTCGACCTGCAACTGACCGGCAACTGGCAGGACGCCTACCGGACCAGCGCGCTCAGCAACACGCCGACCACGGCCAACAACGGCATCCTCTACCGGGCCGAGCGGCAGCTGTGGAACGTCAGCGCCAGCTACAAGATCAACAAGCGCTTCGAGGTCATGCTGGCCGGCCGCAACATCTTCAACGAGCCGGACATCGTCTACTCGAACGTCCGCAGCCGGGTGCAGCAGTACAGCATCTACGGCTCGATGTGGAACGTGGGCCTGAAGGGCGTCTTCTAAGGCGCTTTCGGCTCCCCGGCGGCCGCGTTCCTCCCCTTCGCGCGGCCGCCCCCTTTTTCTCTTCTCGTCATTCCGTCGTTCAGATCGAAGAGGTCTTTCGTGGTTCTGCACATCGATCGCCGCAGCCTGGTGCTGGGCGGCCTGGGCCTGGGGGCCATGGCCATGCCGGCCGGCCGCGCGGCCGCCCGGCAGCTGCTGGGCGCCAGCGGCTTCACCCACAACGTGGCCAGCGGTGAGCCGGGGCCGGACAGCATGCTGCTGTGGACGCGCTTTGTCCCCGCCGGCGACGGCGGCGTCGTCACGCTGCAGGCCGAGGTGGCGCTGGACCAGGCCTTCGCCAAGGTGGTCGCCGGCGGCGTCGTGCGCACCGGGGCCTATCGCGACTGGACCGCCAAGCTGACGGTCGACGGGCTGAAGCCCGGTACGGTCTACTGGTACCGCTTCGTGGCCCCGGACGGTTCGACGTCGCCGGTCGGCCGCACCAAGACCCTGCCGGTCGGTCCCGTACCGCGCTTCGGCCTGGCGGTGTTCTCGTGCTCGAACCTGCCCAACGGCTACTTCAACGCCTACGGCCACGCCGCCGCCCGCCAGGACCTGGACCTATGGCTGCACACCGGCGACTACATCTACGAGTACGGCGTCGGCTCGACCCGCGAGGGCGACTGGGCGCAGGGCCGCAAGGAACAGCTGCTGCCGGTCACCGAGATCCTGGCCATCGCCGACTATCGCCTGCGCTACGCCAGCTACCGCGCCGATCCTGATTTGCAGCGCCTGCACCAGATGGCCCCGATGGTCGCGCTGTGGGACGATCACGAGTCGGCCAACGACAGCTGGGAGGGCGGGGCCCAGAACCACCAGCCCGACAAGGAGGGCGACTGGAACGTCCGCCGCGCGGCCGCCATGCAGGTCTATCGCGAGTGGATGCCGGTCTCGGACGAGCCGTGGAAGGCCTATCCGATCGGCGCCCTGGCCACGCTTTACCGCACGGAATCCCGCCTGCTGGGCCGCACGCGTCCCGCCGACCTGGGTGCGGCGTTCAAGGCGGCCGATCCGGACGCTGCGCTGAAAGCGTTCCGCGACGGGGCCTGGCGCGATCCCTCGGCCACCATGCTGGGCTCGACCCAGGAGAGCTGGCTGGCGCATCAGATGAAGGCCTCGTCGAAGGCCTGGCAGCTGGTCGGCATGGGCACGATCCTGGGCCGCACCGTGATGCCCAGGGACGCCGTCGACTGGCTGCGGCCCGAGGTCGCCGACAAGAAGGTCGCCGGCTATCGCAACAACATCCGCGCCGCCGGGCAGGGCGTGCCGATGTGGATGGACCGCTGGGACGGCTATCCGGCCGCCCGCTCGCGCCTGCTCAAGGCCGCCCAGGCGGCCGACGCCGACCTCGTCATGCTGTCGGGCGACAGCCACAACGCCTGGGCCTACGGCCTCATGGAAGACGGCCGCCCGGCCGGGGTGGAGTTCGCCGGCCAGGCGGTGACCTCCAACGGCATGGAAGGCGATATGGGCGCCGACCCCAAGGTCGTGGCCCAGGGCTTCATGGCCGCCAATTCCGAACTGAAGTGGGCCGACACCAGCCGGCGCGGCTACATGATGATCGAGGTGACGCCCAGGAGCGTCGCCGGCGAGTGGCTGTTCCTGCAAACGATCAAGGCCCGCTCGACCGAACTGGCCGGCAGCCACCGGATGCGGGTGGAGCGCGGTCGGCGGGCGTTCAGCGCCTAGAGGAGCGTGCGCATCATCCGGTCGACCCGGGCGGCCAGGTCGGACACCGCGAACGGCTTGGTCAGCACCTCCATTCCCGGCTGGATGTGGCCATGGTTGAGGGCGGCGTTCTCGGCGTAGCCGGTGATGAACATCACCTTCAGCCCGGGCCGCAGCGCCCGGGCGGCGTCGGCGACCTGGCGGCCGTTGAGGCCGCCGGGCAGGCCCACGTCGGTGATCAAGAGGTCGAAGCGGGCGTTGGATTGCAGCAGGCGCAGGCCGGCCGGGCCGTCGGCGGCCTCGGCGCAGGCGTAGCCCAGCTCCTGCAGCGCATCGACGATCAGCATGCGGACGGTCGGCTCGTCGTCGACCACCAGCACGGTCTCGCCGGCCGCCGCCGGGGCGGGCTGTACGGCATGGGCGTCGGTCTCGGGCGCGGCCTCCTCGCCGAAATGGCGCGGCAGGTAGATGCAGACCATCGTGCCCTGGCCGACCTCGGAATAGATCCGCACGTGGCCGTGCGACTGGCGGGCGAAGCCGTAGACCATGGACAGGCCAAGGCCCGTGCCTTCGCCTATCGGCTTGGTGGTGAAGAACGGGTCGAACACCCGCTCCTGGATCGCCTTGTCCATGCCCACGCCGGTGTCGCTGACGCAGACGGTGACGTATTGGCCCGGCTCCATGCCGCGCTCGTCGGCCGAGCGGCGATCGAGCCACTTGTTGCCGGTCTCGATGGTGATGCGGCCGCCGTCGGGCATGGCGTCGCGGGCGTTGATGCAGAGGTTGAGGAGGGCGTTCTCCAGTTGGTTGTCGTCGACCAGGGTGGGCCACAGCCCGGCGGCCGCCACGGTCTCGACCTTGATCGACGGGCCGACCGTGCGGCGCACCAGTTCGACGAAGTCGGCCATCAGCCGGTTGATGACGATCGGCTTGGGCGACAGGGTCTGGCGGCGCGAGAAGGCCAGCAGGCGGTGGGTGAGGGCGGCCGCCCGCCGGGCCGCGCCCTGGCCGGCGGACAGGTATTTCTCGACGTCGCGCGAGCGACCCTGCGACAGGCGCGTGCCGATCATCTCGAACGAGCCGGAAATGCCCGACAGCAGGTTGTTGAAGTCGTGGGCCAGGCCCCCGGTCAGCTGGCCGACGGCCTCCATCTTCTGGGCCTGGCGCAGGGCCTCCTCGGCCTCGCGCAGGCGCTCCTGCTCCTCCAGCCGCGCGGTGACGTCGTAGACGAACTGGTAGGCGCCGGCCTGCAGGCCCATGTCGTCGCGCAGCACGCCGAAGCGCATCTCGTAGAAGCGTCGGTAGCCGCCCGGATCGCCGTAGGCCTCGACCTGGACGAACTCCTCGCCGGCCAGGGCCCGCGACCAGACGGCCCGCACCTGCTCGCGGTTGGTCGGCTGGCCTGCCAGCAGATCGAGCATGTTGTCGCCAGGATGGGGTGTGACGCCGAACACCTGCTCGAATTCGCGGGCGGCCGCGCCGTTGATCGCCAGCCAGCGGAAATCCTTGTCGGCCACCTGGACGAAGGCGTTGGTGCCCTCGACCACGTCGGCCAGCACGCGGCGCTCGGCCAGGGCGCTGGCGACACGGCTCTCCAGCGTCTCGTTCAACTCGCGCAGGGCCAGTTCGGCGCGGCGGCGCTCGGTGATGTCCTGGAACAGCACCGCCACCTGCCTGCGCTCGGGCGGCTCGATGCGGAACGACGACAGCGACAGATAACGGCCGGTGGCCACCAGTTCCTGCTCGAAGCGGATCGGCTCGCCGGTGCGCAGCACGTGGCCGTAGCGCGCCACCCAGGCGTCGGCCTCGTCGCCGACCATCTCGCGCAGCCTCTGGCCGACGACGTTGGGGATGCCGGCGTGGCGGGCGTAGGCGGTGTTGGCGTCGATGTGGACGTAGTCGCTGTCGGGGCCGTGCGGGCCGTCGAGGAACTCGATGATGCAGAAGCCCTCGTCCATCGAGTCGAAGAGGGTGCGGTACTTGCGCTCGCTGTCGGCGCTGGCCTGCAGCGACAGGCGCAGGTCGAGCTGGCTCATCACCTGGCGGGCCAGCACCTGCAGGGTGCGCTGCTGGAGGGGCGACAGGTCCTTGGGCGCGGTGTCGAGCACGCACAGCGTGCCGATCGGCAGGCCCTCGGCCGTCTTCAGCAGCGCGCCGGCGTAGAAGCGCAGGTGCGGATCGCCGGTGACCAGGGGATTGCAGTCGAACCGGTGGTCGCGCGTGGCGTCGGGGACCAGCAGGAAGTCGTCCTCGAGGATCGCCTTGGCGCAGAACGAGCTCTCCAGCGGCGTCTCGCGCACGCCCAGGCCCACCTCGGCCTTGAAGAACTGCCGGTGCTCGTCGATCAGGTTGACGACCGCGATGGGCGCGCCGCAGATCTCGGCGGCCAGGGCGACGATCTCGTCGAAGGCGGCCTCGCGCGGGGTGTCCAGGATGTCGTAACGACGGAGCGCCGCGAGGCGGCGAGCCTCGCGTTCCGACGCGGCAGCGGCGTTCATGCTGGTTGCGGCCCCCCGGTCCCCGCGTGTCGACTCGCCGACGAGGAAGGCCGGCGCGGTCCCTTAGACGCTTGGCGCGGCCAAGGGTTCCACGCAAGTATGGTGAAGCTGTTTAGCCCCAGCCTTCCGACACGCCTGCGCGGCGGGCCATGGGGGTGATGGCCGACGGTTTCTGCGAGGGCTGCGGCTGGTCGGCCGGCTTGCCGTAGAGCCAGCCTTGCGCGAAGTCGACGCCGGCCTTGCGGACCACTTCTTCCACCTCGGCGGTCTCGACCATCTCGGCCACGGTGCGGACGTTGAGGTCGCGGCACAGTTCGACAAGGCGGCGGACCATGGCCCCGTCGCGGCTGTTGCCGGCCAGTTCGCGCACGTAGCGGCCGTCGATCTTGACGATGTCGAGGGTCAGTTCCTGCAGGTAGGCGAACGAGGCCGCGCCGGCCCCGAAGTCGTCAAGGCAGACCAGAGAGCCCAGGCCGCGCAGGGCCTGGATGTGGCGGTTGGCGCGCGGCAGGTCGTCGATGGCGCTGGTCTCGGTGACCTCGAAGATCAGCTTGCTCTTTGCCGCCGGAGTGGCGGCCAGCAGGCGGCCGATATGGTCGACGAAGGTCTCGCTGACGATCGTGCGGCCCGAGACGTTGACGGCCAGGCGAACATTGCCGGCGCGGTCGGCGGCGATCCGGCGCACCGCCTGCTCGGCGATGGCGTGGTCCAGCTCCTCGATGATGTCGAACTCCTCGGCCATGCGGATCAGGGCGAAGGGGCTGGCGCCGTCCTCGAAGCGCACGAGGGCCTCGTGGTGGTGGGCCTGGCCGTTGGAGAGGTCGACCACGGGCTGGTAGGCGAGGGTGAAGCGGCGCTGGCTGACGGCCGCGCCCAGGGCGCCGGCGCGGGCCAGGGTGCGCTTGACCGAGCGGTTCATCGCCTCCGACAGGGTCATCGGCGGGGTGTCCTTCAGGCCCTCGCGCAGGAAGTCGTCGAGGGCGTAGCGCAGGGCCCGCAGGCCGCGCGACGAGGTTCCGCCGTCCAGCGGCACCACGTGGGCGCTGGCGTCGAGGGCGGCGATCTTGGTCAGGCGGGCGGCCAGGGCCTCGGGACGGTCGTCCTTGGCCCGCAGCAGGGCGAAGCGCTCGGGCGAGACCTGGGTGGCCATGGCCCCGGCATGGGACTCGGCCCGCACCGCGCCGGCGATCTTCATGTCGAGGGCCAGGGCCTCGGGCGGGGCCAGGCCGTCGCGCAGGGCGGTAAGGCCCGCGAACTCGACCATGGCCAGTTCGAGTTCGAGCCCCGTGACCCTTGCGGCTTCGAAGAGCCCCTTGGCGATCTCCTCGAAGTTCTCGCGCGGGCGCAGGCCGGAGGCGTCCAGGCCCCCCGCCGGGGCGCGGGCGGCGGTGATCGCCACCGAGGTACGTCCGAAATTGTCGGGGAGGGCGCGCAGAGTGACTCCGACGAAACGTTCCGGCTCGCCGGCGACGCGGACGGTGACCGGACCCCGGCGCTGGCCTTCGTCGAGAGCGTAGAGCGTCGCGTCCATCAGCGGGCGGTCGGCGGCGGTGAACAGGTCGCGCCAGACGCGGCCCATCAGGGAGACTTCGGATTTGCCCATGATCTTCTGCGCCGCGCCCAGGGCGAGGCTGACGCGATCGCCCTCGAGTTCGAGAAGCAGGTCGGCGCTGGCGAAGGCCAGACCGAGGAGACGGCGCGGATCGATAGACAAGGACGAAGGCTCCCCCAGAGGGCCTCATCCTGCGCCCCTTAGCTTAAGGAGCCGTGCATGGGGCGCGGCTTGGGGGCGTGGCGAGCGGAGTGCGGCGGCGGCGGGTCGCGGAATGGACCGGGCGAAGCGAAAAGAACATCTTGCGAACATGGAACAAAATGTGTACGCATTAATCATTCCACAGGCGGTGGGCGTAGCGGCGCCCGAACTTCCGGCCCAGCGGTCGGAATCATGGAATAAGGCGATCATCCAATGACCAGTCAGGCGGCTTTGAAACTCGTGGGCAAAGAAGAAGGCGACAAGGCGCGGGCGCTAGAAGCGGCTCTGGCGCAGATCGATCGGGCCTTCGGCAAGGGCTCGGTGATGAAGCTCGGCGAAAAGGGCAAGGTCGAGATCGAGTCGGTCTCCACCGGTTCGCTCGGGCTCGACATCGCGCTCGGCATCGGCGGCCTGCCCAAGGGGCGCGTCGTCGAGGTCTACGGTCCGGAAAGCTCGGGCAAGACCACCCTGGCCCTGCACGTCGTGGCCGAGGTCCAGAAGGCCGGCGGCACGGCCGCCTTCGTCGACGCCGAGCACGCGCTCGATCCGTCCTACGCCCACAAGCTGGGCGTCAATCTCGACAACCTGCTGGTCTCCCAACCGGACAACGGCGAACAGGCCCTCGAGATCACCGACACCCTGGTGCGCTCGGGCGCCGTCGACATCGTCGTGGTCGACTCCGTGGCCGCCCTGACCCCCAAGGCCGAGATCGAGGGCGAGATGGGCGACAGCCTGCCCGGCCTGCAGGCCCGCCTGATGAGCCAGGCGCTGCGCAAGCTGACCGGCTCGATCAACAAGGCCAACACCATCGTCATCTTCATCAACCAGATCCGTCACAAGATCGGGGTGATGTACGGCAGCCCGGAAACCACCACGGGCGGCAACGCCCTGAAGTTCTACGCCTCGGTGCGCCTGGACATCCGCCGCACTGGCTCGGTCAAGAACCGCGACGAGATCATCGGCAACAACGTCCGCGTCAAGGTGGTGAAGAACAAGGTGGCCCCGCCGTTCCGCGAGGTCGAGTTCGACATCATGTACGGCGAGGGCATCTCCAAGCTCGGCGAGATCATCGACCTGGGCGTCAAGGGCGGCATCATCGACAAGGCCGGCTCCTGGTTCTCCTACAATAGCCAACGCATCGGCCAGGGCCGCGACAACGTCCGTGAGTTCCTCAAGAACAACAAGGACCTGGCCAACGAGATCGAAACGGCCGTGCGCAAGGCCTCGCAGAAGATCGAGGAAGAACTGCTGGTCGGCGGTCCCGAGGACGGCGACGAGGAATAGGGAATTCGGCGCGCGCCTGCGCCGAACTTCGCGGCCGCCGCCCGCCGAGGGCGACCCCGCCTTAATAGCCCGCGGCGGAACGACACCGCCGTCGACGGCCGCGATCCCCGGACGCCTGGACCCCATGCCAGGCGTCCGATTTCGTTTCTCCTCCCCCGTGCACGGGGGAGGTGGGGCGGCGCAAAGCGCTGTGACGGAAAAGTGAGGGACTGAGCCCCCTCAGTCCCTCCGCGACAGCTCCCCCAAAGGGGGGCAGCATCCAGTTTGTGCGAGGCGCGACGCCAACAGATCCTCCCCCGTTGGGGGAGGTGGCCCGGAGGGCCGGAGGGGGGGTGTTCTCAGCTTTCGAGGCGCGTGCGGTCTGGACCACCCAGCACCCGGAGCCTCCGGCCGTCCACGACCGCCCCGCCTACTCCCCCATCCGGAACACGGCCCGCTGCACGCAGCGGGGCTGGCCGTCGAAGATCGCCACCCGGGCGGCGGCGGGCGGCGCCCAGTAGGCTAGGGCCTTGGGCGTCTCCACCGCCAGGGCGCCGGGGCCGGTGAAGTCGCAGACCTGGGCCTCGCGCTTGCGGCCGTCCAGGCGATAGACGTGGCGCGAGCATTGCGCGTGGCCGATCCGGCGCGACAGGCGCGCCTCGTCGAACGCGGTGGTCATCGGCGCCCTGCGGGAGACGGCCGCGAAGTCGGCCGCCGCGATGACGGGGCAGGGGTCTCCGTCCAGGCTCCAGCGGACGGCTTCCTCCGCACGGGCCTCGAGGCCGGCCTTGTGTTCGGCGCGGTACCAGGAACTGGCCAGGGGCGAGACGACGGCTGCGGCGAACAACAGGCGCAGCGGCCAGGGCGGCAGGCGCTTGCCCTCCACGCGGACCTCGCCGACATGACGTGGAGGACGCCGGCGCTGCGGGCCAAGATTCCGTTCGAACATCCACGCTCCCCCGGCCGTGATCCGGATTCAATAGCCCCGCAGGGCCGACCATCGCCAGGGCGCAGCCTTGGAAAGCCGGTCATTCCAGAGGTTGGATTTCCACAAAGCTTGAAACCGCGCTATGCAGCGCCGACCTCCGGCAGCCACCGGACCTTTCGAGATTCCCGAGACGACGATGCCTAGCCTCAACGAGATCCGCAGCACCTTCCTCGACTACTTCGGCAAGGCCGACCACGCCGTCACGCCGTCGGCGCCGCTGGTGCCGCAGAACGATCCGACCCTGCTGTTCGTCAACGCGGGCATGGTGCCGTTCAAGAACGTCTTCACCGGCGCCGAGACGCCCGCGCATCCGCGCGCGGCCAGCTCGCAGAAGTGCGTCCGCGCCGGCGGCAAGCACAACGACCTCGACAACGTCGGCTACACGGCCCGTCACCACACCTTCTTCGAGATGCTGGGCAACTTCTCGTTCGGCGACTACTTCAAGGAACAGGCGATCACCCACGCCTGGACCCTGCTGACCGGCGAGTTCAAGCTGCCCAAGGACAAGCTGCTGGTCACGGTGTACCACACCGACGACGAGGCGGCCGATCTGTGGAAGAAGATCGCCGGCCTGTCCGACGACAAGATCATCCGCATCCCGACCAGCGACAACTTCTGGTCCATGGGCGACACCGGCCCCTGCGGCCCGTGCTCGGAAATCTTCTACGACCACGGCGAAGGCATCTTCGGCGGCCCTCCGGGCAGCCCCGATGAAGACGGCGACCGCTTCATCGAGATCTGGAACCTCGTCTTCATGCAGTTCGAGCAGCTGGCCGGCGGCGAGCGCGTGGCGCTGCCCAAGCCCTCGATCGACACCGGCATGGGCCTGGAGCGCATCGCCGCCGTGCTGCAAGGCCAGCACGACAACTACGACATCGATCTCTTCAAGGCGCTGATCGCCGCCTCGGTCGAGCTGACCGGCGTCAAGGCCGAGGGCGACCAGGCCCCGTCGCACCGCGTCATCGCCGACCACCTGCGCTCGTCGTCGTTCCTGCTGGCCGACGGCGTCACCCCGTCGAACGAAGGCCGCGGCTATGTGCTGCGCCGGATCATGCGCCGGGCCATGCGCCACGCCTACCTGCTGGGCGCCAACGAGCCCCTGATGCACCGCCTGGCCCCGACCCTGGTCGCCGAAATGGGCCAGGCCTATCCGGAACTGCGCCGCGCCGAGGCCTCGATCGTCGAGACCCTGCGCCAGGAGGAAGAGCGCTTCCGCACCACGCTGGGTCGCGGCATGGGCCTGCTCGACGAGGCCACTGCGGGCCTGTCGACCGGCGACGTGCTGGACGGCGAGACTGCCTTCAAACTCTACGACACCTACGGCTTCCCGCTCGACCTGACCCAGGACGCCGTTCGCGCCAAGGGCCTGACTGTCGATACCGACGGCTTCGACGTCGCCATGCAGAAGCAGCGCGAGATGGCGCGCGCCAACTGGGCCGGCTCGGGCCAGCAGGGCGCGGCGGCCGCCTGGTTCTCGATCAAGGAAAAGGCCGGCACCACCGACTTCGTCGGCTACGAGACCACCGAGACCACGGGCGTCGTGACGGCCATCGTCGCCGACGGCGCCGAGGTCGAGGCCGCGCAGGCGGGCCAGACCGTCGACGTGCTGCTCGACCGCACCAGCTTCTACGCCGAGAGCGGCGGCCAGGCCGGCGACACCGGCGTGATCGAAGCCAATGGCGCCGAGAGCCGCGTGCTCGACACCCAGAAGCAGGCCGGCGAGCTGCACGTGCACCGCGTCGAGCTGGCCGGTCCGCTGAAGGTCGGCGACAAGGTCGTGGCCTCGGTGGACGCCGATCGCCGCCACACCACCCGCTCCAACCACTCCGCCGCCCACCTGGTGCATGCGGCCCTGCACCATGTGCTGGGCCCGCACGTGGCCCAGAAGGGCCAGATGGTCGACGGCGAGCGCATGCGCTTCGACTTCAGCCACGGGGGACCCCTGAGCGCCGACGAGATCGAGCGCATCGAGGCCGAGGTCAACGCGGTCATCCGCCAGAACGTGGCGGCCCGCACCGAGGAGATGGCTCCGGAAGCGGCCATCGAGGCCGGCGCCGTGGCGCTGTTCGGCGAGAAGTACGGCGACAGCGTGCGCGTGCTGACCCTGGGTGACTCGCTGACCGACGCGGGCAAGGCCTATTCGGTGGAACTGTGCGGCGGCACCCACGTGGCCCGCACCGGCGACATCGCGCTGTTCAAGATCGTCTCGGAGCAGGGCGTCGCCGCCGGCGTGCGCCGCATCGAGGCCCTGACCGGCGAGGCGGCCCGCCGCTTCCTGCTCGACCAGGCCGGCGTCGCCAAGGCCCTGGCCGACCAGTTCAAGACCCCGGTCGCCGAGGTCCTGGCCCGCGTCGACGCCCTGGTCGCCGAGCGCAAGAAGCTGGAAAAGGAACTGGCCGAGGCCAAGAAGCAGCTGGCCCTGGGCGGCGGCGGCGCGGCCTCCGGTCCGGAAGACGTCAACGGCACCGCTCTGATCGCCCGCGTCCTCGACGGCGTCGGCGGCAAGGAGCTGCGCGGCGTGGCCGAGGAGTTCAAGAAGCAGCTGGCCTCGGGCGTGGTGGCCCTGGTGGGCACGACCGACGGCAAGGCCGCCGTCACCGTGGCCGTGACCGCCGACCTGGTGGGCAAGTTCAGCGCCGCGGACCTGGCCAAGGCCGCCGTGATCGCCATGGGCGGCCAGGGCGCGGGCGGAAAGCCCGACTTCGCCCAGGGCGGCGCGCCCGACGCCAGCAAGGCCGACGACGGCCTGGCGGCGATCAAGGCCGTCCTGGCCGGCTGATACGACCAAGGAGCCGGGGCGACGTCGCTCCGGCTCCTTGACCCGATAGCGTGCGGCGCCGCTCAGGCGTCATGGCCTATCGACGGTGAGCCCAGGCGTGATGGGCGTTGGCCATTTCCTGATACTGCCGAATGGTCTCATCGTAGGTGAGGCCAAGTGCATCCCTCTGGCGAGCCATCAGCACCTTCAGTTCGTTGGTGCAGAGATTGTCGTTGTCGAGTGGGGATACCGTCACCGTCACGGCGACGACACCATCGACAAGTGAGCCCAGGATCGGGTTCTCGCGCAGATTCATGATCCAGACGACCAGGTCGAACCGAACGTTTTCGTCGTTCAGCGTGGCGAGAATGTATTGGCGGCTCTGCTCCTGGCTTCGCCCCGCCAGCACCATGCGGACCAGGGCTCGAGAAACCAAGGCGTGGGTTTCGAACCGGTGCTTGGCCAGGGCGTCCGCTACGGCTTGGCGCACGGCTTTCAGATCATTGTGCAGATCGCCGTCCTGCTGGTCGCGCTGATCGTCATACGACTCGTCGACCGTCTCATCGACCAGATCCTTGAAGACGAAGGCGTTGGCGGCGAGGCGCCACATTGCCAGAGTGGGCGCTGGGTTCGACCTCTGGCTTGGCCTGTCGATTTCGATCTGCTGCAATTCCAGCCGCGCCTTCACGGTCTCGTCCAGGAGAGACAGCGCGCCGCCCTCCACGGAGCTCCGGACATGGCCGGACTGGTAATCCCTCAGGCTGACAAACAGCGTCATGCCGTCTCCTCGAAGCGGCGGGCCGAAAGACCCGGAAGGCTCGCACGCGGCAAGCGCGACGACACCTTCCCGCACCGGGAGTGTCCGACAGCTTAACCGGACGGGGCCGCCGCCTAGGGCTCCAGCTGAACCTGGCCCTTGCCCAGTTCCAGCCAGTCGGTGAACGGTCGGTGGTAATAGAGGTCGAAGACCTCGGCCTGCAGCTTGAAGGGCAGGCTGCTCTCGCTGTTCCACAGCATCACGACGCCGGTCTTCTTCTGCGGGTCGAACATCATCGTGGCGCGGTAGCCGTCGACGGCGCCGCTGTGGCCGGCCAGGCGGTGGCCCTGGTATCCGAAGCTGCGCATGGCCAGGCCGTAGCCCGGCTTTTCCAGCGTGCGGCCCAGCGGAGAGTTGCCGTAGGGCTTGCCGGTGTTGACGCGCGGACGCTGGATTTCCTCGAGCACGCCGGGGGGCAGCACGGCGGGCGCCAGGCCCATCTGGGCCTGCATCCAGCGCGCCAGGTCGACGATGTTGGAGTTCACCCCGGCGGCGGCGGGGGTCAGGTAGTAGGCCTCGGCCAGGGTCAGGCGACGGCCGTAGCGCGACGGGCGCGCCCAATGCTTGGCGTCGCTGAGCTCGCCCATGCCGATCGTGGCGCTGCTCATGCCCAGGGGCAGGAACAGGCGCTGGCGCACCTCCTCGGCATAGGGGCGGTGGGTGGTGGTCTCGACGACTTCGCGGATCGTGTCGAAGGCGACGTTCTGGTAGGTGTGGCAGGTGGCCGGCGGGCACTGGGGAGGCACGTCGCCCAGGGCCTGGCGGATCATCTTGGGCGCGCGGCCGCCCTCCAGCCAGCCGTCATAGGCGTTGCGCGGCAGGCCCGTGCGCTGCGACAGCAGCTGCTCGATCGTCAGGGTTTCCTGGGCCCCGGCCGGCAGGCGCAGGCTGGTGTGGAACTTGCCCAGCGGGTCGGCCAGCGCGAAGGCGCCGTCCTGCGCCAGGCGCGCGCTCAGCGAGCCGGCCACGGTCTTGGACAGCGACGCCCAGCGGAACACCGTGTCGGCGCCGACCGCCTCGCCATCGTCGGGCGCGGTGACGCCATAGCCCTTCACGAACGACAGCCGGCCGCCCTCGACCACGGCCACGGCCAGTCCGGTCATCGAGCGGTCGTGCATCATCGACTGGATGCGGGCGTCTAGGGCGCGATAGTCGATATCGCCGCGCCAGTCCTGCGGCTTCAGCGGCAGGACGACGGGCGTGGCCGCGGCGGCGATCGCCTTGTCGTCGACGGCGCGCGGCGCGCGGGTGCAGCGCGAGACGCCGAACACCACGCCGCCCAGCAGGGCGACGCCGACCGCGGCCGCCGCCGCAATGCGCCCGACCGTCCAGCGACGGCGACGGAAGGTGAACTGCGAGGTCTTCAGGAACTTGGTCAGGCTGGCCGTCCGTACGCAGGAAAGCAGCGGCCAGACGCCGGCAGCCCCCCGGCGTCACGTCCGCGACACATGAAACACGAAGCGTCCGTCCTAGCGTTTTGACGCGAGGCGACAACCCCATTTGAGCCGCAGGTCCGGGATTGTCGGACCGCCGCCACGCGAGCGCCTTGCCGGGCGCCACCGGGGCGATAACATCGCCGCATGAAACGCATCGCCAGCATCGCCGCCGCCGTGCTCCTGGTCTTCGGTCCCGTCGCGACGGGACAGGCCAGGGCGCAGATTCACGAGCGGGTCTATCCGGCTCCGAAGGCGCCGCTGAACCTGACGGGCCTGCCGCCGGCCGCGGCGATGGTCACGGTCACGACCGCCGACGGCCTGACCCTTCGCGGTGTCGAGGTCGCGCCGCGCGACGGCAAGCCGACCTTCCTGATCTTCCACGGCAACGGGTCGACCGCCAACAACTCGGTGCGCTGGCTCTCGCCCCTGGTCGCCGAGGGCTACGGCGTGGTGGCGGCCGAATACCGCGAATACAGCGGCAATCCCGGCCGGGCCAGCGAGAAGGGCCTGGCGGCCGACGCCGACGCGTTCTTCGAAAGGGCGCGGGTCGTCGCCGGCGCCGGACCCCTGATCGTCGTCGGCCACAGCCTGGGCGGGGGCGTCGCTTTCGGCCTGGCGAGCCGGCGCAAGCTGGACGGCCTGGTCACCATCGGGACCTTCACGCGCCTGTCGGCCATGGCCCCGGCCATCGCCCGTCCGCTGCTGACCGACCGTTACGACAACAAGGGCGCGATCGCCTCGCTGGACGAGCCCTTGTTCCTGATTCACGGCGACGCCGACCAGGTCATCCCCTACGCCCACGGCGAGGCGTTGCGGGCGCAAGCGGTCGCCGCCCATCGCACGGGTGCGCTGTTCACGGTGCGCGGGGCCGGCCACGGCCCGGATTCGGCGACGCTGGCGATGGTGCTCAGGGCGATCGTCGCCAAGGTCGAGAGCGGCGAGGCGACGGCGAAGGTGGCCTTGCCGGCCCATGTGCGGCTGGCGCCGTTCTAGACGCTCCGATGGCCCGCTTGGCCAAAACGCAGGGGGACTGAACAAGACTGTTTTTGTCGGCGTCGACACATTCCGCGGACTTCTTCCATTCCGCATCCAAGGACAAAGTCGATGCCGATCAAGGCCACCCCGACCCCCGGCCCGCAGCTGCTGACGCCGACCGACCACACCCTGATCATGATCGACTTCCAGTCGCAGATGGCGTTTGCGACCCATTCGATCGACGCGATCACCCTGCGCAACAACGCCGGCCTGGTGGCCAGCGCCGCCGCCGGCTTCGGCGTCTCGACCATCCTGACCACGGTCGCCGAGAAGAGCTTCTCGGGCCCGATGTTCGCCGAGGTCACCGCGCCGTTCCCGGGCAAGACCCTGCTGGACCGCACCTCGATGAACACCTGGGAAGACGCCCCGGTGATCGAGGAGATCAACAAGATCGGCAAGGACCGCATCGTGCTGGCCGGCCTGTGGACCAGCGTCTGCATCGTCGGTCCGGCGCTGTCGGCCCTGGCCCAGGGCTATGAGGTCTACGTGATCACCGACGCCTGCGGCGACGTTTCGGCCGAGGCCCACGAGCGCGCCGTCGAGCGCATGATCCAGGCCGGCGCCCGTCCGATCACCGCCCTGCAGTACCTGCTGGAAATGCAGCGCGACTGGGCCCGCACCGAGACCTACGACATGACCACCGGCATCGCGAAGGTGCATGGCGGCGGCTACGGCCTGGGCATCATCTACGCCAAGTCGATGTTCAACGCCCACGAAGGCTAACCAGTCCGCCCGCGCCGGCTCGTTCCCGGGCCGGCGCGGCGCGCCCCTGCAAGGCGTCCCCATGATGAAGATCTACATCCTGTCGCTCGCCGCGGGCCTCGCGGTCGGCGTGTTCTACGGCCTGCTGCAGGTGCGCTCGCCCGCGCCGCCGGTGGTGGCCCTGGTCGGCCTGTTCGGCATACTGGTGGGCGAACAGATCCCGCCGCTGGTCAAGGGATGGATGGTCCGCAGGCCGGCCGCCGTCTCGTGGCTGAAGCATCAGGTGGGGCCGCACATGTTCGGCCCGCTGCCCTGCGGCCAGAAGCCGACCGAGCTGGCCGACAACGATCCGCCGGCCGCCCCCAAGGCCTGAAGACGCGTCCCGCCAGTTCGCTGGCGCCCAAGTTTCCCCCGGAGTTCCGCCCATGACCTCGCCCGACCTGATCCTGCGCAACGGCCGTTTCACCACGCTGGACCGCGGCAATCCGAACGCAGAGGCCGTCGCCGTCACCGAAGGGCGCTTCTCCGCCGTCGGGACCGAGACCGAGGTCATGGCCCTGGCCGGCCCGGACACCAGGGTCGTCGACCTGAAGGGCCGCCGCGTGCTGCCGGGCCTGATCGACAACCACCTGCACATCATCCGCGGCGGGCTGAACTTCAACATGGAGCTGCGCTGGGACGGCGTGCGCTCGCTGGCCGACGCCATGAACATGCTCAAGCGCCAGGTGGCCATCACGCCGCCGCCGCAGTGGGTGCGCGTGGTGGGCGGCTTCACCGAGCACCAGTTCGTCGAAAAGCGCCTGCCGACCATCGAGGAGCTGAACGCCGTGGCGCCCGACACGCCGGTGTTCATCCTGCACCTCTATGACCGCGCGCTGCTGAACCAAGCGGCCCTGCGGGTCATCGGCTACGACCGCGACACCCCCGAACCGCCCGGCGGCCAGATCATCCGCGACAGCCAGGGCAACCCCACGGGCCTGCTGCTGGCCAAGCCCAACGCCCAGATCCTCTACGCCACCCTGGCCAAGGGCCCCAAGCTGCCGTTCGACTATCAGGTCAACTCGACCCGCCACTTCATGCGCGAGCTGAACCGGCTGGGCGTGACCGGGGCGATCGACGCCGGCGGCGGCTTCCAGAACTATCCGGACGACTACGAGGTCATCCAGAAGCTGGCCGACGAGAACCAGCTGACCATCCGCCTCGCCTACAACCTCTTCACCCAGAAGCCCAAGGGCGAGAAGGACGACTTCCTGAACTGGACGAAGACATCGAAGTACAAGCAGGGCGACGACTATTTCCGTCACAACGGCGCCGGCGAGATGCTGGTGTTCTCGGCCGCCGACTTCGAGGACTTCCGCCAGCCGCGCCCCGACATGCCGCCGCAGATGGAAGGCGAGCTCGAAGAGGTGGTCACCATCCTGGCCCAGAACCGCTGGCCCTGGCGGATGCACGCCACCTATGACGAGACCATCGACCGGGCGCTGGACGTGTTCGAGAAGGTGAACAAGGACGTGCCCCTCGAAGGCCTGAACTGGTTCTTCGACCACGCCGAGACGATCTCGGAGAAGTCGATCGACCGCATCGCCGCCCTGGGCGGCGGCGTGGCCGTGCAGCACCGCATGGCCTACCAGGGCGAATACTTCCTCGAGCGCTACGGCCCGGCCGCCGCCGAGGCGACCCCGCCGATCGCCAAGATGCTGGAGAAGGGCCTGAAGGTCTCGGCCGGCACGGATGCGACTCGCGTGGCCTCATACAATCCCTGGGTCTCGCTGGCCTGGATGATCACCGGCAAGACGGTGGGCGGCACGCGCCTCTACTCGCAGCGCAACTGCCTGGATCGCGAGAGCGCCCTGCGCATGTGGACCGAGAACGTCACCTGGTTCTCCAACGAGGAGGGCAAGAAGGGCCGGATCGTGGAAGGCCAGCTGGCCGACCTGATCGTGCCGGACCGCGACTTCTTCGGCGTGCCCGAGGACGAGATCGCCGACATGACCTCGGACCTGACCATGGTCGGCGGCAAGATCGTCTACGGCGCCGGCGACTTTTCAAAGCTGGACGAGAACGAGGTGCCGCCGGCCATGCCCGACTGGTCGCCGGTGCGCACCTTCGGCGGCTACGCGGCCTGGGCCGAGCCCGAGACGGACAAGACCCTGCGCCGCCAGGCGGCCGCCTCGTGCGGTTGCGCCAACAGCTGCGGCGTCCACGGCCACGACCACGCCACGGCCTGGACCAAGAGCCTGCCGATCGCCGACCTGAAATCGTTCTGGGGCGCGCTGGGCTGCGCTTGCTGGGCGGTCTGATGAGCACGCCCGTCCAACGCCTGCGCGGGGTTTTCCTCGCGCCGGCGGTGCGCTGGATCGCGCTGCTTGGCCTGTGCGCCGCCTACATCCAGGGCGGCCTGACCAAGGCCTTCGACTTCCCCGGCGCCCTGGCCGAGATGCACCATTTCGGCCTGTCGCCCGCCGCCTTTTTCGCGGTCGTGGTGATCGTCCTGGAGATCGTCGCCTCGCTCATGATCCTCTCCGGCCGATTGCGCTGGCTGGGGGCGCTGGCGCTCGCGGCCTTCACCCTGGGCGCGACCTTCATGGCCAACCGCTTCTGGGAGATGGCGCCGCCCGAACGCTTCGGCGCGACCAACGGCTTCTTCGAACACCTGGGCCTGGTCGGCGGCTTCCTGCTGGTGGCCTGGCACGACCTGCAACCAAAGGACCATGCTTCGGAGACGGGGGCATGAGGACGCTGGCGGCCGCGGCGCTCGTTCTCGCCGCGGCCCCTATCCCCGAGACAAGGGGGGCTCTTGCGGCCGAGCGCCCGGCGATCAAGGTCAACCGCTGGCAGGAGGAGCGGCCGGATGCCTCGCTGACCCTCGGCCTCACCCTGCGCGAGCGGATCGAGACGGGCGACGCGGCCAGCTTCGGCGGCGAACCTACCGACACCAGCCTGTCGCAGCGCCTGCAGGTTCACGCCGATGCCCGCAAGGGCGGCTGGCAGGGCTTCGTGCAGATCGAGGACGTGCGCGCCTTTGGCCGTCGCGACATCGGCCCGGCCGACCAGAACCGCCTGGACCTGCGCCTGGCCTTCGTCGGCTACGAGACCGAGATCTGGGGCGGCAAGGCCAATGTGCGTGTCGGTCGCCAGGACTTTCCGATCGACCAGCAGCGGTTCCTGTCGGCCCGCGACGGCCCCGGCGTGCGCCAGTCGTTCGACGCGGTGTGGGCCGACTGGTCGCGCGGCGACTGGAAGCTGGCGGGTTTCGTCAGCCAGCCGGTGCAGTATCATGACGGAGAGGCCTTCGATGATACGTCCAGCGGCGCCGTGCGGCTCGACCTCTTCCGGGTCGAGCGCAAGGCGCCCGGCGGGTCGGTGTCGGCCTATGCCGCCCGGTTCGCCCGCTCGACCGCCCGCTATGTCGACGCGATCGGCGAGGAGGACCGCCAGGCCTATGACCTGCGCTATCTCGGCGCGGCCGGGGCGCTGGACTGGGACCTGGAGGCGATGGTCCAGCGCGGCGAGGTCGGGGCTAGCGAGGCGCGGGCCTGGGCCGCCGGCGGCCGGATCGGCTGGACGCTGAAGGCGCTGGCCTGGAAGCCGCGCCTGGGCTTCCAGGTCGACACCGCCAGCGGTGATGCGCGTTCGGGCGACGGGCGGGTGGGGACCTTCGACCCGCTCTATCCCAACGCCGCCTATTTCACCCGCGCGGCCTACACCGGCTACGCCAACCTCGTGCACGTCAAGCCGTCGGTGACCGTTACGCCCGCCAAGGGCCTGGCGGTCACCGCCGCCCTGGCGGGCCAATGGCGACGCGAGACGACCGACGCGATCTACGCCCAGCCCTTCATCCCCCTGTCCGGCACGGCCGGGCGCGGCGGACGCTGGACCGGGGCCTACGCCCACCTGCGGGCCGACTATGCTTTCAACCCGAGCCTGACCGGGACCATCGAGGCCGTCCACTACGAGGCCGGGAGCGCCCTGCGCGCCTCGGGCCGGGACGACAGCGACTATCTCGGCGTCGAGCTCAAGTACGGATGGTGACCATGAGATTTCCGAGCCTTTCCCAGCTGATGAGCTTCAACGGCGGCTATCTCGACACGGTCGGCTTCCTGGCTTTGCAGGGCGTGTTCGTCGCCCACGTCACCGGCAACTTCGTCACCTTCGGCGCGGCCATGATCCATGGGGCGGACGGGGCGATCGCCAAGCTGCTGGTGCTGCCGGTGTTCTGCGCGGCGGTGGTGATCAGCCGGCTGGTCACCTTCAAGCTGGAGGCGGCCAACCTGCCCACCTTGCGGATCATGCTGGCGGTCAAGACCGTGCTGCTGATCGCCGGCTCGGTCGCGGCCGTCCTGCTGGCGCCGTTCGCCAAGGGCGACAGCTGGCAGCTGATCCTGGTGGCGGTGCTGTTCGTCTGCGCCATGGCCATCCAGAACGCCGCCCACCGGGTGCACATCCCGACCGCGCCGCCGACCACCCTGATGACCGGCTCGACCACCCAGATCATGCTCGACGTCGCCGAACTGATCCGCGGCGGCGGTCCCGACCGCGCGGCCTCGGTGGCGCGGATCAGGAAGCTGTCGGCGGCCGTGGGCCTGTTCGCGGCCGGCTGCGGCCTGGGCGCGCTGGCCTTCGCGTTCGGCGGGACGTGGGCGTTCTCGCTGTCGGCCGTGCTGGCCTTCCTGTCGCTGTTCTCGGCCGAGGCCCGTAGCCAGCGCGGATAACGCTCCCATTCGAGCCGCGGGCTTCACCCGCCTGGGTAGGCGAGGTTCACCCGGGCGGGAATGGCGGCGGGGCTCTCCTTGGTCGAGTTTCGCTACACGCCGTCCTCGCGCCGGCGCGCCGAAGCCCAGCCGAAGAGAGCGACGATGCAAGTCCTGACCGTGTCGACCCGCGTTCCCGAACCGGCCCTAGCCCCCGCCCCGGAGCCCGCCAGGGACCAGATCCGCCTGCTGTTGATGCAGGCCCGCCACGCCCTGGCCACCGATCCGGCCGACGCCGAGCGCTGCATCGCCGTGGCCGTGCGCCTGCTGCCTCAGATCGAAGCGTCGCCGGCGTCCGAGCCCAAGGCCTTCGCCGCCCCCGTCATGCAGCGCGGGGGGCTGGCGCCCTGGCAGGTGCTGCGGATCAAGGCCCTGGTCGAGGCGCGCCTGGCCGGCCGGATCTCCAGCGCCGAGATGGCGGCGGCCGCCCGACTGAGCCCCAGCCACTTCTCGCGCGCCTTTCGCATCAGCTTCGGCGACGCGCCCAAGGCCTATGTGAACCGCCGCCGCATCGCCCGCTCCAAGGCCATGATGCTGGAGAGCGGCGATTCCCTGGCCGCCATCGCCCTGGCCTGCGGCCTGTCGGACCAGGCGCACTTCTGCCGGATGTTCCGCCGCTTCGAAGGGATGTCGCCCAGCGTCTGGCGTCGCTTGAGCGGCGGGGCGTCCGAGCCCATCGAGACCGAGGCCGAATGGCCGACGGTCGCGGTCGGCTGAACGGAGAGACAAGACCAGTGACCGCCGCCGTCATGCTTATCCACGGCGCCTGGCTGACGCCGCGCGCCTGGGACCGCTTCAAGGCCCGATACGAGGGCAGGGGGCTGACGGTGGTCGCGCCGGCCTGGCCGCTGCTGGACGCGCCGGCCGAAGAGCTGCGCGGCCTGTCGCCCCGGACCCTGGGCCGGCTGACGCTCGACGCGGTGGTCGAGGCCCATGCCGCCCATGCGGTGGCCATGGTCGAGCCGCCGATCCTGATCGGCCACGGCCTGGGCGGGCTGATCGTGCAGCGCCTGCTGGACGGCGGCTGCGGCGCCTGCGGGGTGGCCATCGCCTCGACACCACCGCTGGGGCTGCTGGCCCGCCCGCGCGCGGCCTGGGCGCTGCGGCGGCTGGCGGCGCGCTGGAGCGGCGCGACGCTGCTGCCGCCCGAGGGCTTCGCCGAACTCTTCGCCCAGACCCTGCCCGAGGACGAGCGCCGCCTGGCCTATGTCGAGCACGTGGTTCCCGCGCCCGCCCGCGTGGTGCGCCAGGCCCTGTTGGGACCCGGAGGCGGCGCGGCGAGGGCGACCCGCCGCCGTCCGCCCCTGCTGCTGATCGCTGGCGACGAGGACCGCATGGCCCCACCGGCCATGGTCGCCGCCGCCGCCCGCCATCAGCGCCGGGCCGCCTCGCGCACCGACCTGCAGTGCTTCTCGGGGCGATCCCACTGGCTGTGCAACGAGCCGGGCTGGGAGGACGTCGCCGACTTCGCCCTAGACTGGGCGCTGGCCAACGGACGGGCGGCCCTTCCGGGTCAAGCCCCGAAAGGGTAATCGTGCGCCGCTTTCGTGTATGGTCGTGGCTTGCGGAACAGGCCAATTGTACGAGTTCCATGCGCAAGGACCGGTCCCCGGACGTCGCCGAATGAACCAACACCCCGCCAGCATCGAGGCCGGCGACGACCGTATCCGCGTGCTGATCGCCGATGACCACCCCATGCTGCGCGAGGGGGTGATCGCGGTGCTCGAGACCCAGTCCGACATGGTGGTGGTGGGCGAGGCGGCCACCGGCGACGAGGCGATCGCCGGCTGGGAGCGGCTGCGTCCCGACATCACGCTGATGGACCTGCAGATGCCCGGCAACGGCGTGGTGGCCATCGAGACCATCCGCCGGGCCCACCCCGAGGCGCGGATCATCGTGCTGACCACCTTCACCGGCGACGCCCAGGCCCTGCACGCCCTGCGCGCCGGGGCGGCGGGCTATCTGCTGAAGAGCAGCCTGCGCCGCGACCTGCTGGACGCCATCCGCGGCGTCCATGCCGGCCGCCGGCACCTGCAGGCTGAGGTGGCCGAGCGCATCGCCATCCACGCCATCGACGAGCCGCTGAACGCCCGCGAGATCATCGTCCTGCAACTGATCGCCAACGGTAATTCCAACAAGCACATCGCCCGCGAGCTGAACCTGTCGGAAGACACCATCAAGTCGAACATCAAGAGCATCTTCGCCAAGCTCTACGTGAACGACCGGACCCACGCGGTGACCGTCGCCGCCAAGCGCGGCATCATCGACCTTTGAGCCGGGCGGGGGGGCTTCGGAGCGGACTGGCGGGCGCGGCGCTCGCCCTGGCGCTGGCCGGCACGGCGGCGGCCGCGCCGGCGCTCGAGCCCCTGGCCGAATACAAGCGCGTCAGCTGGTCGATCGAGGGCGGCGCGCCCAGCCGGGTCAACACCATCGGCCAGTCCAGGGACGGCTATCTGTGGATCGGCAGCGTCGATGGTTTGTTCCGCTTCGACGGCGTGGCCTTCGAACCGATCCAGCGCGACGGCCCCAAGCCCGGGCGGCTGAACGTCTCGCAGGTGCTGGGCGCGCGCTCTGGCGCCTTGTGGGTGGGCCTTGGCCGCAGCGGCGGGGTGGCGGTCTATCGCGACGGCCGGCTGATCGACGCCCGCATGCCCGATCCCTCGCGCGAGGTCACCAGCCTGGCCGAGGACCGCGAGGGCGGGATCTGGGTCGCGCGGGGCGGCCGCAAGCGCGCCACCCTGGCCCGCTGGCACGACGGCCGCTGGCGGGAATTCGGCCCCGAGGCCGGCCTTCCCGAGCAGGAGATCTGGCAGGTCTTCTTCGATCGCGACGGCGTGCAGTGGCTGGTGCTGACCAACACCGTGCTGCGCCGCGCGCCGGGCGAGACGCGTTTTTCGCCGACCGGCGCCAAGGTCGCGCGCAGGGCCAGCCTGGCCGAGGACGCCCTGGGGCGGCTGTGGCTGTCGGATTCCTCCAGCACGCGCCTGCTGCGGGGCGAGGCGCCGGCGGCTTCGTCCCTGACCCGGGCCTATCCGCGTCGCGACGAGGTGGGCGCCTCGCGGATCCTGTTCGACCGCAAGGGCGACCTGTGGGGCGCCACCTGGACCGATGGCGTCGTCCATATTCCAGCGCCGGGCGTGGCGGCCCGCAGCGCCGACGCCGGCGCCCTGCGCATCCAGTCCTACAAGGCCGTGCACGGCCTGACCTCGGACCAGACCCACGCGGTGTTCGAGGATCGCGAGGGCAACATCTGGTTCGGCACGGAGCTGGGCCTGGACATGATGCGGCCGGCGGCGGTGACGGTCGAGCAGGCCATCCCGCCCAACTCCGCGCGCGGCTACCGGATGACCTCGACGGCCGACGGCAAGGTCTGGGTCGCCGACGCCCACACCCTCTACGCCATCGCGCCGGGCCAGGCGCCCAAGCCCGTCCTGAAGACCGACTGGTCGGCGGGCTCGCTGTGCGCGGGGACGGGCGACGCCGTCTGGGTGACGCTGCGCGACACCGTGCTGCTGGTGCGGGGCGGCAAGGTCGAGACCTTCACCAAGCCCGCCGAGGCCAGCGCCTATGGCTGCGCCGAGGACGAGGACGGACGCCTGTGGATGGCCGCCCTCGACAAGGGCCTCTACTGGCGCGAGGGCGGGGCCTGGAACCGCTGGCCGGGCGGGCTCGGCATCGCCTCCAACGCCGCGTCGCAGGCCGACGGCCGGGCGGCGATCCTGTTCCGCAACGCCCCGACGCTGCAAGGGCGTCCGCCGTTCGAGCCGATCCACAAGGCGCGCTTTCCGATCGGCGAGATCGAGGGCCTGCTGCCGGGACGCGAGGCGCTCTATCTCAGCGGCGGACAGGGCTTCGCCAGGCTGCGCGGCGGGGCGACCGCCAGCCTGGACGCCGAGCGCTATCCGTGGCTGGCCTCGGTCAACGGCCTGGTCCAGACCCCGGCCGGCGACACCTGGACGATCGGCGACGCCGGCGTGGTGCGCATGCGCTCGTCCGATCTCGACCGGGCCCTGGACAGGCCGGGCGCGCCCCTCCCACGGCGGGTGTTCGACTTCCGCGACGGCCTCAACAGCTTCGTCCAGAAGTCGCCGGGCCAGCAGATCGCCGCCGGCGGCGACGGCCGGATCTGGATCCTGACCCGCCGCAACGTCGTCGTCGTCGATCCCGCCCGGCTGAGCGTCAACACCCTGCCGCCGCCGGTGGCGATCCGCGCGGTCATGGTCGGCGACCAGCATTTCCGCGACCCGGTCGCCCTGCGCCTGCCGGCCGGCACGCGCGGCCTGCGCATCCACTACACCGCCCTGAGCTTCCCCGCGCCCGACCGGGTGCGCTTCCAGTACCGGCTTGAGGGCGTCGACGGGGACTGGATCGAGGCGGGCGACCGTCGCGAGGTGATCTACGACAACCTGCATCCGGGGACCTTCCATTTCCGGGTGAAGGCGGCCAACAGCGACGGCGTGTGGAACGAGCAGGGCGCGACCCTGACCGTCGAGATCCCGCCGACGCTGGTGGAGACCTGGTGGTTCCGCGCCGCCTGCGTGCTGGCCGTGGCCCTGGCGCTGTGGGGCGTCTACGCCCTGCGCCTGCGGCGGGTCTCGGCCCAGATCAAGGACCGGCTGGAGCAGCGCGCCGCCGAGCGCGAGCGCATCGCCCGCGAACTGCACGACACCCTGTTGCAGAGCGTGCAGGGCCTGATCATGCGGTTCCAGTCGGTGGCCTACCAGATCCCCGACGACCTGCCGGCCAGGGACGTGATCAACCAGGCGCTCGATCGCGCCGACCAGATGCTGGTCGAGGGGCGCGACCGCGTGCGCGACCTGCGCGGGGCCGAGGTTCGGCGCCTCGACCTCGTGCTGCGCGAACTGATGGCCGAGCAGCCGTTCGAGAGCGGTGTGAAGGTCGAGCTGGCCGCGGAGGGGACGCCGCGTCCGGTGCAGCCGCTGGTGCAGGAGGAGATCGTCCGCATCGCCGGCGAGGCGTTGTTCAACGCCGCCCGCCACGCCAAGGCGGGCCAGGTGCTGGTCAAGGTCTCGTACGGCGTGCGGCAGCTGCAGGTGACCATCCGCGACGACGGGGTGGGCATCGGCGCCAACCGCATGGCCTGGGCCAGCCGCGAGGGCCACTATGGCCTGATCGGCATGCATGAGCGGGCCGGCAAGATGGGCGCCCAGCTGGCCATCGAGAGCGCCGCGGGCAAGGGCACGACCATTGCGCTCAGCGTCGCCGGCTCGATCGCCTATCCGACCCAGCCGTGGTTCGCGCGGCTGGGCAGGAAGAAGTAGGGCTCAGGCCTTCAGCCATACCGCCACGGCCGACAGTGTCACGCAGGCGATGGCGGTGGTCAGGGCCACGGTGCGGGCGCCGCCGCGGGCGAAGACGCCGTAGGCGCGGGTCTGGATGAAGACGTTGACCGCCGTCGGGGTCGCGGCCAGCAGGGTGGCGGCCAGGTGGAAGGTCGCCGGCGCAGGCGTCAGCCCGACCACGAACCAGACCAGCACCGGCAGGACCAGCAGCTTGGCGATGGCGGCCACGGCGACGGGGCTCCAGCGCGGCGGGGCCCCGTCGGCTTCGGCGGGCAGGCCCAGGACCACGCCCAGCGCGACCAGCGCCACCGGGCTGCCCGAGGCGGCGGCCGCGCCGACCGCGCGGTCGAGGACGCCGGGCAGTTGCAGGCCGAGCAGCGCCAGGGCCGTGCCGAACAGGGCGGCGGCGACGATCGGATTGCGGAACGCCTGCATGGTCGAGCGCCACACCGAGCGACCGCCGGCCCAGCCCAGCAGGGCGACGCCAAGGGCGGTGGCCAGCACGAAGTCGATGGCGACCATGCCGGCGCCGACGCGGGCCACTTCGGGTCCGAACACGGCGGCCGCCACGGGCAATCCCAGGAAGGCGCTGTTGCCGACGCCGGCGGCCATGGCCGCGCCGGCGCGCTCGCCCCGGTTCCAGCGCAGGGCCAGGCCGACGCCGATCATCAGGGCCATGATCGCCGCCAGGCAGGCGGCATAGGCGGCCAGGCCAAGGGTCAGGTCGTGGTCGGGCCGGCCCATGCGCGAAAGGGAGTGCACCAGCAGGGCCGGAAAGCCGATCCAGTAGACATAGGCCGACAGCCCCTGGGCCATGCGGCCGTCCAGCAGCATCAGCCGCGCCAGGGTCACGCCCGCCCCGACCAGCAGGAAGAACGGCAGGGCGCGCGCCAGCACCTCCAGCGTCAGGGCGATCACGCCGGATACGCCTTGGCGGGCGAGGGAAGGGTCATGCGCGGGGGCCTCGGCGGAAAACGCGGGTCGCTGGATAGCACCGCCTTCGCGCCGGGGTCAAAAGCGGCGCTGGGCGGCGAGATCGGCGGGAAGGGTCAGGCGATAGACCAGCACCAGGCTGTCGTTGTCGGCGGTCGGCGCGCCCTCGGGTGTCTTGGGCGCGGCGTCGAAGGCCAGGTCGCCGACCTTGCCCCTGGCGGTCTGGAAGTCGTTGTCGCTGCCGACCAGCAGGAAGACGTCGTTGGGCGCGGCCGGGTCGAGGGCCGGCACGATGGCCAGGGATTCCAGCTTTTCGGGCAGGGTGGCGGCGTTCGGCGCGGCGTTGTCCAGGTTGACGCCTACGCGCGCCAGGCCCGCGCGGTCGGCGAGGTTGACGAGCTGGGCCTGGCCGGCGGGGACGACGCCCTGGGCCAGGACGCCGCCGGGGGCGATGGCCGCGCCTGTCGCGTCGTTCCTGGCGCCGGCGAGGTTGGTGGCGCCGGCGGTGTCGACCAGCAGCACCGAGCGGTAGACGGTGGGCCTGGCCGAGCCGGACCCCAGGCCCGCGCCGTCGCGGGCCAGCACCAGGAACTGGTGGTCGGAAAGCGCCAGGAGCTCGGACTGCGCGGCCACCTTGTCGGGCGCGCCGCCGTCGCCCTTGGTGCGCAGCACCGGCAGTTCGAGCGCGTATTCGGCGATCGGGGCGGCGGGCGTCGGGTCCTTCTCGATATCGTAGACGAACAGGCGGCTCACCGCGCGCTCGGCGTCGCCGTCGCCGCTGTCCTGCACGGCCGCGCTCTGCAACAGGGCGAACAGCCGCTTGCCGTCGGGCGAGACGGCCACGCCCTCGAAGCCCTGGTTCGGGCGGCGGCCGGACTGGGGCTTGATCTCGCTCGAGAGGGCCGGGCGGCCGTCCTTGCGCGGGGACACGGCCGCCACCGGCGCGATGACGCCCTTCAGCGCGCCGTGGGCGTCGAAGCGGTAGATGTTGGCCGCGTATTCGTCGCCGACATAGAAGCCGCCGTCCGGCAGCCGGGCCAAGGCCTCGCCGTCGAGGCTGATGCGGAAGCCGCCGGGGCCGGTCAGGGCGCTGGGGCACGCGGCCCGGCCGCAGAACACGACGCCGTCGCCCGGATCCATGCCGGTGAAGGCGTGGCCCTTGTCGTCCTTCAGCAGGAAGCCGCCGGTTGGCGTCAAGGTCAGCTGATCCGCGCCGCCCGAAGCTCCGTCGGCCAACGGCCGGAAGGCGAGCTCGAAGGCGTGGACGCGATTGTCGTAGGGCGTGGTGCCGGCCACCGTGCCGACGCCGTTGGGGCCGCGGTCGGGCAGGGTCAGGAGCTTGCCTTCGTAGCCGCCGTCGGCCGTCCGGCGCCATTCGGTCACGGCCATGCCCGAGAACGAGCCGAGGGTGTCGCCCTGGAAGTCGCGGGTGCTGGCCGCCAGCCGGCCGGCGCCGACCAGGCCGTGGTTGACGAAGCCGGCGCCGCCCAGGGTCACCATCTTCGGGCTGGCCGTATCGGGCGTCAGGTAGACGGCCGGCGCGGCGAAGGACGGCGCGGTGAGCGACAGGGCCAGCAACGACGCGGCGCAGGCGAACGGTTTCATGACGGCTTCCCCCAGACCATCCGGAACGTGGCGGACGCCGAACCGCTCCAGACGCTGGGCGGTGCCTAGCAGCGGCGCTTGAAGGTTCGGTGACAGCGTTGCGCGGCCGGCGAAAAGCGGATCAGGATGGGGCATGAGCGACGCCATCCGCTTCCTCCGCGCCGTCCCGATCCTGCGCAGCTTCGACGAGCGCAAGGCGCGGGAGTTCTATCTCGATTTCCTGGGCTTTGCCGTGCAGTTCGAGCACCGCTTCGAGCCGGGCATGCCGCTCTACATGGGCGTCGAGCGGGCGGGCCTCGTCCTGCACCTGTCCGAACATCACGGCGACGCCGCGCCCGGCTCGACCGTCTATGCGCCGATGAAGGGCGTCCACGCCTACCAGGCCGAGTTGATCGGCAAGAACTACGGCTATGGCCGGCCGGGCGTCGAGGCGCAGCCGTGGGGCGACGTGATGCAGGTGCACGATCCTTTCGGCAACCGCATCCGCTTCTGCGAGGAGCGCGAGTAGAGCCCGCCGTAGCCCTTCAGCGGGCTGAGCGCGCCGTCCGCCGGAGCTCGGTCGCGGCTCTCCGTCCCGGCCATCGCCGTCGGGCTTTCACAGCCTGCCGATCTCTCTACTTACATAACTTTCAGTTGCGGCGTCCCCCCGCATACGGTTGAAGTGACGCTTCATTGCAAGTGAGGGTCGTTTCCATGCTGCATCGTCGTCGCCTGCTCACGCTCGCCGCCGTGACCGGGAGCGCGCCGTCGGCGGCGCTGGCCCGGCAGATCATGGCCCTGCCGACGGTCGACCCCGCCGCGGTGCTGGCCGAGACGGGCGCGCCGGCCGTGGCCGGCCTGGTCACCGACCCCGAGAAGGTGATCGTGCAGAAGCAGGCCGGCGTGCGTCGCGCCGGCGCGCCCGACTTGGTCGAGAGCTCGGATCCCTGGCATATCGGTTCCAACACCAAGGCCATGACCGCGGCCGTCTATGCCCGGCTGGTCGAGGCCGGCAAGGCCAAGTGGGGGGCGACCCTGGGTTCGCTGTTCCCGGGCGTGAAGCTTGACCCGGCGTGGAACGACACGACGATCGAGCGGCTGATGAGCCACGTGTCGGGGATCAGCGACAAGCCGGTGATGGCCGCCGGCTGGCTGGCGCGCGCCCATGCCGACAAGCGGCCGCTGACCGTGCAGCGGGCCGAGCTGGCCGCGCAGATCCTGGCCGCGCCGCCCGCCGCGAAGCCCGGCAAGTACGAGTACGCCAACCTCAACTACATACTGGTCGGTTCCGCCATCGAGACCATCACCGGAAAGCCCTGGGAGCAGGTGATCGACGCCCTGCTCTTCAAGCCTCTGGGGATCACCACCGCCGGGTTCGGCGCGCCGAAGGGCGCCGCGCCCTGGGGGCACCTGCCCAAGCCGGGCGGCGGGCTGACGCCGGTGGATCCGGCCGGTCCGTCCGACAATCCGCCCGCCATGGGACCGGCCGGCACGGTGCACATGACCCTGGCCGACCAAGCCCGCTTCGCGCGGCTGTTCCTGAAGGACAACGCCTTCCTCAGCGCCGACAGCATCAAGCACATGACCACGCCGGTCGGCGACGCGATCTATGCGCTGGGCTGGCTGGTGGTTCCTGGACGCCCGTGGAGCCGTGGGAAGCTCCTGGTCCACGAGGGCTCCAACACCATGTGGCACGAGGTGATCATGATCGCCCCGGGACGCGGGGTGGCGATCATCGCCGCCAGCAACGCCGGGCCCGAGGCCTCGAAGGGCGCGGCCACCAAGCTGCTGCACCAGTTTCAGGGCGCGTACGTCGCCTGAGGTTTGGGGGTCCTAGCGCTCGTCGGCCGGCAGGCGGATGTGCACCAGCTTCCAGGTGAACAGTTCGCGGCGCTGGAAGGTGAAGATCGTGGCCTTGGCCTTGTCGTCTGGACGGCGCACGGCGATGCGCACGCGGTTGGGATCCCAGTAGGCGATGGTCGGGTACGGACCGCGCACCACGGCCTGCATCCGGCCCAGCACGGTCTCGGGGCGGGCCGCCGGCGGCGGGGCGGCGGCGGGGGCGTAGCCGCGGGTCAGCGCCGACAGGCCCTGGACGGTGAGGTAGCGGTCGACCTTGGGTTCGGGCGGGGCGATCGGTTCGATGGCGCGCTTGAAGACGCCCATCGGGTTGGTCCACAGCGACGGGGCCTCGGGCTTGGCGGCGGGCGCCTCCTCGTCGAGCTGGCCGGTCAGGCTGCGGCGCACGACTGGAAAGTCGACCAGTTCGCCCAGCGCCTGCACGTCCTCGTACTGGGCCGCGGCCTTCAGGGCGCGGAAGGCGAACCAAGGCGCTGTGGCGAAGACGGCGGCGAAGATGAAGATCGCCAGGACCAGCAGGTCCCAGATCCGCTTCTGCAAAGTCATTGCGCCCCCGCACGGTTAACGCTGCCTAGAATGGGCATTCATGCCCCCTCCGCAAGGGCGTTCGCTCAGGAAGGGTTCCATGAGTGGAATCCGCTTTCCCGGAGAGCTTGACGGCTTTATGGGGTCGCCGCTTACGGCGCGGTCCTAAGCCTTCGCCGCCCCTGAGGAATTCCCGGAGCGCCCATGGCCGGCTCGCGCATCGCCGATCTCTTCCGCTGCAAGCCCGTAGGGGCGATCGCGGCCGAGGGCGACGACAATCCCAACGAGCTGCCGCCCCAATCCGGCGAGCTGGAACGTTCGATCGGCCTGTTCCAACTGACCATGCTGGGCGTGGGCGCCACCATCGGCACCGGCATCTTCGTGGCCCTGACCACGGCCGTGCCCCTGGCCGGACCGGCGGTTATCGTCTCGTTCGTCATCGCCGGGATCACCGCGGCCCTGACGGCCCTGTGCTACGCCGAACTGGGCTCGACCATCCCGGTGTCGGGTTCGTCCTATTCCTACGCCTACGCCACGCTGGGCGAGTTCGTGGCCTTCCTCGTCGGCGCCTGCCTGCTGCTCGAGTACGCGGTGTCGGCCTCGGCCATCGCGGTGGGCTGGGGGCAGTACCTGAACGAGCTGTTCGTCGACCTGTTCGGCTGGCGCCTGCCCGACGCCCTGGCCAAGCCGCCGGGCGCGGGCGGGGTGTTCAACCTGCCGGCCGTGGTGCTGGTGGGCTCGTGCATGGTGCTGCTGCTGCGCGGGGCCAAGGAGTCGACCACCATCAACGCCGTGCTGGTGGTGGCCAAGCTGCTGGTGCTGCTGTTCTTCGTGGTCATCGCCTTCACCGGCTTCAACTCCGAGAACCTGACGCCGTTCGCGCCGATGGGCGTGGCCGGGATCGGGGCGGCGGCCTCGTCGATCTTCTTCTCCTACATCGGCATCGACGCGGTCTCGACGGCCGGGGACGAGGTCAAGAACCCACGCCGCAACCTGCCGCTGGGCGTGGTGCTGAGCCTGCTGATCGTCACCGCCGTCTACGTGCTGGTCGCGATCGCCGCCGTCGGCGCCCAGCCGTGGACGGCCTTTGCCGGCCAGGAGGCGGGCCTGGCGGTGATTCTGCGCAACCTGACCGGCGCGGGCTGGACCTCGCTCGTCTTGTGCCTGGGCGCGATCATCTCGATCTTCAGCGTCACGCTGGTGGTCATGTACGGCCAGACGCGGATCCTGTTCGCCATGAGCCGCGACGGCCTGTTGCCGCGCATCTTCCAGAAGACCGACCCGCGCACCCGCGTACCGACCTGGAACACGGCCATCGTCGCGGCCTTCATCGCCTTCCTGGCCGCCTTCGTGCCGCTGGACGTGCTGGTCAACCTGACCAGCATGGGCACGCTGATCGCCTTCGCCATCGTCTCGGCCGGGGTGATCATCCTGCGCCGCACCCGGCCCGACCTGCCGCGCGGCTACAAGGTTCCGCTCTATCCGGTGCTGCCGATCGCCAGCGTGGCCTTCTGCGGCTACCTGATCATCGGCCTGCCATGGGACACCTTCGCCCTGTTCGGCGTCTGGGTGGCGGCCGCCTGCGTGATCTATTTCGGCTATTCGCGGAAGCACTCGAAGCTGGCCTGAGGACGCTCGGGCGGTCCATTCTGGGTCAGGATCGAACACTCGGCCGCCTTCCTGGGGACGGAAGGGTCTCGCGCCTTGCCCGGCCTTCGCGACGCCACCTAGGGTCGCTGGCGACGTCTCGCGCACGATTGCGCGATCGTTTGGCCCGAGTCGGGTTTAGGATCGCCGCGATGACCCAGATCGAAGTCCAGGGAATGGAAAAGCGCGCCTACCGTCGCTACCCCGCCTCGCGCAAAGCCTACCTCGTGGTGGGCGGCGAGCCCCTGCGCTGCCGGCTGATCGACATCGCCAAGGGCGGGGCGCGGATCGCCGCGCCGGAGTTCGCCGTGCCGCCGGAGATCCTGCACCTGGTCGATCCGGCCCGCCGCATGATCCACCTGACCCGCATGGTCTGGCAGGGCGACGGCCAGATGGGTCTGCAGTTCATAGAGTCGCGCGCCTTCACCGAGCCGCTGGGCGGCGCCGAGGGCGCGGGCCGGGTAGTCGAGATGGTCGGCCCGTGGCCGAAGGAAACCCGCGGAAACTAGGTTTTTCGGCTTCCGTCGCGGCAAGCTGAGCCAACCGGAATTGAAGTCGCGCGTTGCTGGCTCTGTCGGATTTCGACAGACGCCAAGGTGAGCGCGTGAACGCGATACTTCGTGCGGCGGCCCTGAGCGCCGCCTTGCTGCTGGCCGGTTGCGGCACGATGGCGAGGCCGCCCGAGGGCGTGGTCCGGGTCGCGCCCGGCGCGGTGATCCCGACGGCCGATCCGCGCATCGTGGCCAGCGACGCAGCCCCCGTGCGGCTGCTCGAACGCCAGATCATGGGCGAGCAGGGTCAGGGGCCGACGGCGATCCTCGCCCTCTCGGGCGGCGGGGCCAACGGGGCCTATGGCGCGGGCGTGCTGGTGGGCTGGACCCAGAGCGGCCGGCGGCCCGATTTCCGCATCGTCACGGGGGTGAGCACTGGCGCCCTGGCCGCGCCCTTCGCGTTCCTCGGCCCATCCTGGGACCCGCAACTGGCGGCCGCCTATTCCGATGGCGGGGCCAAGGACATCCTGGCCTGGCGGCAATTGGCCACCTTCGCCTCGCCCAGCCTCTACAGCAGCTCGGCCCTGCGCAAGCTGGTCGACAAGGCCGTGACGCCGCAGATGCTGGCGGCCATCGCCGCCGAACACGACAAGGGCCGGCGGCTGCTGGTGGCGACCACCAACCTCGACAGCGAGGAGACGGTGATCTGGGACATGGGCCTGATCGCCAGGCAGGGCGGCGAGCAGGGGCTGAAGCTGTTCAAGGACGTGCTGACCGCCTCGGCCAGCATTCCGGGCGTCTTTCCGCCGGTGCTGATCGCTGGCCGGGCCAAGGACGGGCGGATCATCCAGGAGATGCATGTCGACGGCGGGGTCAACACGCCGTTCCTGGCCGTGCCCGAGAGCCTGGTGCTATGGAGCCGTCCGGTCGGCGCGGTGGGCGGCGGCTCGATCTACGTGCTGGTCAACGGCCAGCTGGGCCGGCGCGACGCGGTCACCGCCGGCAAGCTGACGGCGATCCTCAAGCGCAGTTACGACAGCGGCAGCAAGGCCTCCACCCGCGCTCACCTGGCCGCCAACGCCGCCTTCGCCCAGCGCAACGGCCTGGCCTTCCGCGTCGCCGCCGTGCCCGACGAGGCGCAGGCCAACAGCCTGGACTTCAGCGAGGCGGCCATGCGTCGCCTGTTCGAGCTGGGCCGCGCGCAGGGGCGCTCGGGCAAGGCGTGGGGCGACTGGAAGCCGGCCGAGGCCGAGAAGGCGGCGGCCACGGGCCTCATCGTCATCGACGCCCCGCCGGCGCGGCGCTAGCGCTCAGGCCGTCTCGTGGCGCATGGCCTCGGTCGCCAGCGCCGCGTGCTCGGCGATGCGGCCGCCCGCCTTGCGCTCGCTGTAGCGGTCGACGAGGTAGTCGGCGCGGTCGCGGGTCAGCAGGGTGAACTTGACCAGTTCCTCCATCACGTCGACGACCCGGTCGTAGTAGCCGGACGGCTTCATGCGGTCGTTCTCGTCGAACTCCCTGTAGGCCATGGCCACCGACGATTGGTTGGGGATGGTGACCATCCGCATCCAGCGGCCCAGCAGGCGCAGGGTGTTGACCGCGTTGAACGACTGCGAGCCGCCGCTGACCTGCATGACGGCCAGGGTCTTGCCCTGGGTGGGACGCACGCTGCCGATCTCCAGCGGGATCCAGTCGATCTGCGACTTGATCACGCCGGTGATCGCGCCGTGCCGTTCGGGGCTGCACCAGACCTGGCCTTCGGACCATTCCGACAGGGCGCGCAGCTCCCGGACCTTGGGGTGATCGGGGCCCTCGGCGTCGGGCAGCGGCAGGCCGCGCGGGTCGAAGGTCCGGGTCTCGCAGCCCAGGGCCTGGAGGATGCGCGCGGCTTCCTCGACCAGCAGCCGGCTGAACGAGCGCTCGCGCAGCGATCCGTACAGCAGCAGGATGCGCGGCGGATGCGACGCGTGCGGCGACGGCTCCAGGCGGGCGGCGTCGATCCTGGCGAGGAACGGGGCGTCGAGGGCGGGAAACTCGGTCACGGGCGTCTCCGGAGGGGGCTATTCAAAAGCTCATATTTCGAGAATAATGGAAATATGGAATCGATATCCGCTGTCAACATGCTCTCGGCCCTGGGCCACGACGGGCGCCTGGCGATCTTCCGGTTGCTGGTGAAGGCCGGGCCGCAAGGCGTGGCGGCCGGCCAGATCGCCCGCGCGCTGGACGTGCTGCCCAACAGCCTGTCGGCCAATCTGAACATCCTGGCGCATGCCGGCCTGATCGCGTCGCGGCGGGAGGGGCGCTCGATCATCTATTCGGCGGACTACGGCGCGATGAGCGGCCTGCTCGGCTTCCTGATGGAAGACTGCTGCAACGGCGCGCCGGAGATCTGCTCGCCCCTGGCCGCCGTGCTGGCCCGCGTCGAGGGCTGCGGCCCTGCGTGCGCGCCCAAGTCGCCGGCCTGACCATGGCCGCCTTCGACCTGCGCCGCCGTCTCGTCGCCGAGGGACTGGGCTCGGCCCTGCTGCTGGCGGTGGTGGTCGGCTCCGGTATCATGGGCGAGCGGCTGGCGGGCGGTAACGTCGCCATCGCCCTGCTCGGCAACACCCTGGCCTCCGGCGCGGCCCTGGTCGTGCTGATCGGTGTGTTCGGCCCGATCTCGGGCGCGCACTTCAACCCGGTCGTCACCCTGGTGGCGGCGCTGCGGCGGGAGCTGTCCTGGCGGCATGCGGCGCTGTATCCGCTGGCGCAGGTCATCGGCGCGGTCCTGGGCGTCTGGGCGGCGCACGCCATGTTCGGAGAGCCGATCGTCCAGGTCTCGACCAAGCTGCGGGCCGGGAGCTCCCAGGCCTTCGCCGAGGTGGTGGCGACCTTCGGCCTGCTGGCCACGATCCTCGGGACGGTGCGGTTCAAGCCGGACAGCACGCCCATGGCGGTGGGGCTCTACATCACCGCCGCCTACTGGTTCACGGCTTCGACCTCGTTCGCCAATCCGGCCGTGACGGTCGCGCGCAGCCTGTCGGACACCTTCGCCGGAATCGCGCCGTCCAGCGCGCCGGCCTTCATCGTGGCCCAACTGGTCGGGGCGCTGCTCGCGGCGGGCCTGTTCGGCTGGCTGCTGAAACCGGAGACCGCATCGTGACCGACTTTCCGATCACCATCTTCCACAATCCTGCCTGCGGCACCTCGCGCAACGTCGTGGCCATGGTCCAGGCGGCCGGCTACGCGCCGACGGTGGTGGAGTATCTGCAAGCGGGCTGGACGCGAGAGCAGTTGCTCGACCTCGCCGCGCGGGCGGGACTGCCGCTGCGCGACCTGATCCGCGAAAAGGGGACGTCGGCCGAGGCGCTGGGCCTGCTGGCCGAAGGCGTATCCGACGAGCGGATCCTCGAGGCGATGGTCGCCGATCCGATACTGGTGAACCGGCCGATCGTGGTGACGCCCAAGGGGGTTGCGCTGTGCCGGCCGTCCGAGGCGGTGCTGGACCTGCTGGAGCAGCGTCCCGCCGGCTTCGCCAAGGAGGACGGCGAGGTCGTCATCCCCTAGAGGGCGGCCGCGTTCCCGGCGCGAACAGCAGGTCCGACCAGCGCCAGGAGGCGTCGCCCAAGGCCAGGCGCGGGGCGCCGGGGCCGTCGGCCAGGCTGACGACGACGAGGCCGCGCATCGGGTCGGCCCGGCAGGCGGCCGGCGCGAAGCCGACCTCCATGATGATCGCCTCGCGAACGCCGGCCAGGCCCCGGCCGACCTGGTTGGGGCTCTGCAGCCACTTGCCGTTCCAGATCAGGACCGCCTTGCCGGAGGCCGCGGCCTCGCCGTGGGCCGAGGCCAGGGCGCTGCGGACACGGGGATTGCGGCGCAAGGCGGCCTGCAGGCGGCGAACCATGTCGCAGCTGGCGCCGTCGCCAGACCCGTTCCCGGATCCCGTGCCGACCGTGGTGGCGCCGGCGAGTTCCGCCTCGCCCAGTTCGGCGGCCATCATCGTGGTGTCGGCGGGCGTGGCGGGCAGGGGCTCGACGTCGGGCGGGCGCACGGCCGGGCGGGCGGTGCGGGTCGGCGGCTTCGGGTCCGGTTTCGGCGGGGCGGGCGAGGGCGGCCGCGCGGGCTTGGAGTCGGGTTTCGGCTCCGGCGCGGGCGGCTTGGGCTCGGGCGGCGGGGGAGGCGGTGGCGGCGGCTGGACAAGGTCGACCGCGAACGGCTCGGGCTCGGGCGGACGCGGCTCGCCCTGGGACAGCATCACGGCGGCCAGCACGGCCGCGTGAGCCCCGACGCTGAACAGGCCGGCCGCCAGCTTCGTCGCGCGCGAGGTGCGGCGTCGCGGAGGGTCGATCAGCGGTCGTGGCATCGGGCGTCCGTCACGGGCGCCGGGACGCCGGCGCAGCGTGCAGGTGAGCACTTCAGCGCGTCAGGATCGTGGCGGACGCCGCCCCGATGCGGCCATGGGGCCTAACGGGGCGATCCCCGGCGTCAGGCGGCGACGACCTCGATGTCCAGCGGCGGGCCGCCGGCGGCGATGGCCAGCAGGCGGTCGACATTGGGATGGGCGCCGGGGGTCTCGCGGGCGTCGGCCGTGTGCTCGGCGAAGACGGCCAGGCCGTGCTCGGCCGCCTTGGCGTCGAGGGCGCCGAACGCCTGCTTCAGGTACTGGTAGACGGCGACGGAGCCCTTCTTGCCCGGCTGGTTCTCGATGCTGGCGACCACGGTCCCCGCGGAATCGACGAGGTCGACGCGCGCCACGCCGTCGATGGACGGCAGTTGCTGAAGGTTGTCCTTGAAGGTCGCGCTGGGCTGGATCATCGCCGGCTTTCTCTAGTTCCTGAATGAGCGGGGCGGGCCTTTAGCACCCCGCGTCGACGTCGGGCCAAAGAAAAAGGCCCTCCCGAGAGGGAGGGCCTTCGTCCTTACCGGAAGGTCGGTCGCCTTAGGCGGCCATGGCCTTCTGCAGGTTCTCGTCGATCTTGTCGAGGAAGCCTTCGGTGGTCAGCCAGCCTTGCTTGTCGCCGACGAGCAGGGCCAGGTCCTTGGTCATGAAGCCGCTTTCGACGGTGTCGATGCAGACCTTTTCCAGGGTGGCGGCGAACTTGGCCAGTTCCTGGTTGTCGTCGAGCTTGGCGCGGTGGGCCAGGCCACGGGTCCAGGCGAAGATCGAGGCGATCGAGTTGGTCGAGGTCGACTCGCCCTTCTGGTGCTGGCGGTAGTGACGGGTCACCGTGCCGTGGGCGGCTTCGGCTTCCACGGTCTTGCCGTCCGGCGTCATCAGCACCGAGGTCATCAGGCCCAGCGAGCCGAAGCCTTGGGCGACGATGTCCGACTGCACGTCGCCGTCGTAGTTCTTGCAGGCCCAGACGTAGCCGCCCGACCACTTCAGCGCCGAGGCGACCATGTCGTCGATCAGGCGGTGTTCGTAGTGGATGCCCAGCGCCTTGAACTGCTCGGCGTAGTGCTCGTCGTAGACTTCTTGGAACAGGTCCTTGAAGCGGCCGTCATAGGCCTTGAGGATCGTGTTCTTGGTCGACAGGTAGACCGGGTACTTGCGGTTCAGGCCGTAGGCGAACGAGGCGTGGGCGAACTCGCGGATCGACTCGTCGATGTTGTACATGGCCATGGCCACGCCCGAACCCGGAGCCTTGTAGACTTCGTGCTCGATGGTCTCGCCGTCTTCGCCGACGAACTTGATCGTCAGGGTGCCCTTGCCGGGGAACTTGAAGTCGGTGGCGCGGTACTGGTCGCCGAAGGCGTGGCGGCCGACGATGATCGGCTGGGTCCAGCCCGGCACCAGGCGCGGCACGTTCTGGCAGATGATCGGCTCACGGAAGATCACGCCGCCCAGGATGTTGCGGATCGTGCCGTTCGGCGACTTCCACATCTTCTTGAGGTTGAACTCGGTGACGCGCTGCTCATCGGGGGTGATGGTGGCGCACTTCACGGCCACGCCGTGCTTCTTGGTGGCCTCGGCGGCGTCGATCGTTACCTGGTCGTTGGTGGCGTCGCGGTTCTCGACCGACAGGTCGTAGTAGTCCAGTTCCAGGTCCAGATACGGGAAGATCAGCTTATCCTTGATGAGCTTCCAGATGATCCGGGTCATTTCGTCGCCGTCCATGTCGACGACGGGATTGGCGACTTTGATCTTGGCCATTGCGGGGTCTTCCTCTCGCGGTGGCGCGCTCTGACGCTCGGCGCACAGGGCCGAAACGTGGCGCGGACGGCGAGCCCTATAGACTGTTGCGGCGGTTGGGGAAAGGCTGCGTGGTGCGGCGTCCGAAGGTCGAGCGCGGCATTCCACCGCAGGCGACATGGACCCCGCACCGCCCTAATGGGTTGTGGCTGCGCTGGCCGTCCCGCGTGGGGACGAGAGTGGGGAGCGGGTTTGGACACCTTGTGGCGTCATACGGACGTGATGTCGCCCCTGGCCCGTCGCCTGCTGGCCTTCGCCGCGCTGCTGTCGATCGCCGTGACCGGCCTCGTCACGGCCGTGACCTTCTATTTCGTGCAGCAGAGCGCCGCCGAGACCCAGATGCGGCACCTGGCCGAATATGTCGGCGAGCGGGTCAAGACCGAGGACCGCCTGTTCTCGGACCTCGTCAAGGTGCACGACGCCGCCAGCCTGGCCCTGATGCGCCGCCTGCGCGAGATCGAGCCCGACATCGACGGCCAGTTCGACCTGCTGTTCCCCGAGTTCGGCGACGGCACCCGCCGCACGGCGCCGCGCCTCTATGACGGCGGCCGAACGGGCAATCACTACGTCTACGGCATCGGCGGCTTCGTGCCGCAGGCCCGGGAACTGACCCGCGAGGACAAGGCGCTGATGGTGGCGGCCATGGAGGTCGTCGCCAACGCCGGCGAGACCGAGATCGGCCACTACGACAACTTCTACTTCTTCACGCCGCAGACCCGGCTGGTGATGTTCGGGCCCAAGCGCAAGGACCGGCTGCTCTATTACCGCCAGGACGCGCCGCCGAGCCTGGACATCTCCAAGGAGGAGATGAGCCAGCTCACCCTGCCGGCCAACAATCCGCAGCGGGTGATGAAGTGCACCAAGCTGCGCAAGCTGATCTCCAATCCCAGCGGGCGGGGGCTGAACGCGGCCTGCGTGACGCCGTTCGACATCGGCGAGCGGCATGTGGGCGCCTGGGGCACCAGCCTGTCGCTGGACTCCTTCCTGCTGCGGGCCGTCGGCGATGCGCTGCCGGGCGGGCAGAACATGATCGTCTCGTCCGACGGCGACCTGATCGCCGCGCCGGGCCTGGCCGCCGACGGGGTGGTCGACGCGGCCCAACTGGCCAAGGTGCAGTCGCGCGAGCGGGTGTCCGACCTGGTCGCCCAGATCCGCCGGCATGGCGGCGACGTTGGGGCCCTGCGCGACCGCAGCGGCGACCGCGTGGTGGCCTACGGTCGGATGAAGGAGCCCGACTGGTACTTCCTGATGACCTTCCGTTCGGACCAGATCGTCTGGAACGCGGTCAAGACGGCCTCCTGGGTGCTGCTGTTCGGCGTGGTCGGGGTCGTCGCCCAGCTCTACCTGCTCTACCGGCTGATGGCCCGCGAGGTGGTCGCGCCCCTGCGCGGCCTGGGCGAGGCGCACCGCGCCGACGACGGCGAGGCGGCCGCCCGCATCGAGGCCCGCGGCGACGAGATCGGCGCCCTGGCCCGCGCCCTGCGCAAGCAGCGGGAGGTGCACGAGGATCTGCTGCGTTCGCTGGAGGTCCGCGTCGCCGAACGCACCCGCGAGCTGGAAAAGGCCAACCAGGCCAAGTCGGTGTTCCTGGCCAACATGAGCCACGAACTGCGCACGCCGCTGAACGGGGTCATCGCCGTCGGCGACCGCCTTGCCGAGGAGAACGATCCGGCCCGCCGGCGCGAGCTGGCCGCGCTGGTGGCCTCGTCGGGCCGCCTGCTGGAGCAGGTGCTGGGCGACATCCTCGACGTCTCCAAGATCGAGGCCGGCGAGTTCCAGCTGACCTTCGCGCCCTTCGACCTGGAGGGCCTGGTGGCCGGCATGGCCGAACTGCACCGCGCTTCGGCCGAGGCCAAGGGCCTGGCCTTCTCGTGGTCGGTCGCGCCGGACGCCGTCGGCCGCTACGACGGCGACGCCGGCCGCATCAGCCAGATCCTGTCAAACCTGCTGGGCAACGCGGTGAAGTTCACCAGCGTCGGCGGCGTCGACCTGTCGGTGGAGAAGGTGGGCGAACTGGTCCGCTTCAGCATCAGCGACACCGGCGTCGGCTTCGACGACGCGGTGCGCGAGCGTCTGTTCAAGCGCTTCGTCCAGGCCGACCAGTCGATCACCCGCCAGTTCGGGGGCACGGGCCTTGGCCTGTCGATCTGCGCGGCCCTGGCCGAGATGATGGGCGGCTCGATCGACGCGCGGGCGGTGGTCGGGCGCGGGGCGACCTTCATCGTCGAGCTGCCGTTGCAGCCCTCGACCGAGAGCCTCGACCACGACCATGCCGACGACGAGGGCCCGGTGTCGCTGGAGGGCATGCGGGTGCTGGTGGCGGAGGATCATCCGGGCAACCGCAAGGTGGTCGAGATCGTGCTGGAGCCGTTCGGGGTCGACCTGACCATGGTCGAGGACGGCGAGGCGGCGCTGCGGGCGCTGGAGGCCCAGCCGTTCGACGCCGTGCTGATGGACATGCAGATGCCGGTGATGGACGGCCTGACCGCCACCCGGGAGCTGCGCGCCCGCGAGGCGGCGGCCGACGCCGACCCGATCCTGGTGATCATGCTGACCGCCAACGCCATGGACGAGCACGTCGCCGCCGCCCACGCCGCCGGGGCCGACCTGCACGTGGCCAAGCCGCTCAATCCGGGCCTGCTGGTCCAGGCCCTGGCCTCGGCGCGACATCGCGCCGCCGCCCACGAGGTCGCCTCCAGGCTTGAAGGCTGAGGCCTTAGCGACTATCTCACCGGCCACAACCGAGCGAGGCCACGTCCTCCACCGTCTTCCTTAGGCGGGTCTAAGTCCGGGACGGCCCGGCGTTCTTGCAAAGGGACGCCGTCATGGCTTGGATATTCCTCATCATCGCTGGCCTGCTGGAAGTGGTCTGGGCCTACTTCATGAAGGCCTCGGAGGGCTTCTCGAAGCCCTGGCCGAGCATCGCCACGATCATCTTCATGTTCGCCAGCTTCGGCCTGCTGTCGCTGTCGATGAAGTCGCTGCCGCTGGGCACGGCCTACACCATCTGGACCGGCATCGGCGCGGTCGGCGCGTTCGTGGTCGGCGTGGCGGTGCTGGGCGAGCAGCTCAGCATCACGCGCGTGATCGCCGCCGTGCTGATCGTCAGCGGCCTCGTCCTGATGAAGCTGTCGTCGTCGCACTGACGCCGACACATCTTCCCGTCATTCCCGCCCTTGTGGCGGGAACCTCTCTATCGGCCGCAAGGGCGGACGGGGCGGCGTGCTCAGCACGCCGCTTGCGTCTTGTGCGCCAGCGGATCCAGGGTTTCCCGCCACAAGGGCGGGAATGACGGGAGGTGAGGGGAAGGCGAAAGTTTTAGCGACCCGCCTTCTCCGCCGCCTGCATCACCGTCCGCATGACCTCCAGCATCAGGGCGTCGCGGTCGGCTTCCTCGAGCGGCGAGGCCTTGAGCAGGATCGCCAGGGCGAAGCGCCGGCCGTCCTTCAGGCGGACCATGGCCAGAACGTTGTCGGCCGCCGTCTGGCCCAGGTCCCACGGCGTCGCCGCGGTGATCGCCGCCAGCCGCGCGCCGGCCGGCAGGGCGGGGCGCAGGCGCTCGCCCGCGGCGGCCTCCATCATCCGCAGCAGCCTGCGGCGGTTTTCCTGGCTGGTCAGCTCGCCCTGGTTCAGGGCCTCGAGGAAGCGCACGGCGGCCAGGGGCGTGACGGAGTCGTGCGGGTCGGCCAGGTAGTCGCGCCAGGCCGCGCGCCGGGTCGTCTCGGGCGTGGCCAGAACGGCCTTGCGCCAGGCTAGCCCGCGCCATTCGGCCCGGAAGGACTGCGCGCCCGTCTGCTCGGGCAGGAGCTGGCGGGCGTAGCGGTCGACCCGCAGGTTCTCGACCTTCTTCAGGTCCAGCCAGGCGGTGACCGCGCCGGGCCCGCCGATGCGCTTCATCAGCACGTCGGCGGCGGTGTTGTCGCCGCCGGCCACCGCGTGCTTGAGCAGGTCCTCGACCGTCCAGCGCCGGCGGCTAGGCCAGGCGTCGGCAACGCCGCTGGGCGGCGGCGACAGGTCGACGTCCTCGATCATGATGGTCTCGCGCAGCGACAGGGCCTTGGCGTCCACCTCTGCCAGCACCGCCGCGCCCAGCGCCGCCGTCCAGATCCCGGCCAGCGGAAAGAGGTGTTCGCCGGCCACCGCCGCGCGCTGGGCGGTGGTCAGGTCCTGGACCGCCACGCCCAGGTCGCCGGGCCGGGCGCGCTCGGCGAAGGCGGTCAGCTTGAGACTCATCGCCTCGTGGTCGAAGGTCGGGTCCTCCTGGCCGGCCAGCGGCGGCTCGCGGCAGGCCGACAGCGCCGCCGGCAGGGCGGGCATGGCGAGGGCGGCGAGCAGGGCGCGGCGATGCATCGGGTTCGAAAGCCTCCAAGCGTGAGTGGAGGCTAAACGCGCCAGACGACGGTTCGGACTTGCGTCAAAGTGTGGCTCGACGGCAAAGGGACGCCCATGACCGCCGACACGCCTTCAGAAATCGTCCGCACGCCCCCCTGCGTGATCCTCAACGCCCCGCAACTGGCCGAGAACATCGGCTCGGTGGCCCGCGTCATGGCCAATTTCGGCCTATACGAACTGCGGCTGGTCAATCCGCGCGACGGCTGGCCGCAGGAGCGGGCCTGGGCCAGCGCCTCGGGCGCCAGCTGGCCGCTGGACGACGCCAAGGTGTTCGACACCCTCGCCGAGGCCATCGCCGACCTGCATCTGGTCTACGCCACCACGGCCCGCCCGCGTGAGACGCGCCTGCCGGTCTACACCCCGCGCGAGTCCGCCGGTCACCTGGCGCAGGAAGTCGAGCAGGGCCGCAAGGTCGGCCTGCTGTTCGGCGGCGAGCGCGCCGGCCTGGAAACCGACGACATCGCCCTGTGCCAGGCCATCGTCTCGATCCCGATCGACGAGCGCTTCCGCTCTCTGAACCTGGCGCAGGCCGTGTCGATCAACGCCTACGAATGGAAGATGACGGTCGACGACCGCCCGTGGAAGAAGTTCGAGCTGAACGTCGAGGGGCCGGCCGACCAGGCGGCGATGATGGGCCTGTACGAGCACCTTGAGACCGAGCTCGACAAGGCCGGTTTCTACCATCCGCCCGAGAAGAAGCCGTCGATGGTGCGCAACCTGCGCGTCCCGCTGGCCCGCGCGCGCCTGACCGACCAGGAGGTGCGCACCTTCCGCGGCGTGATCACCGCCCTGTCGAAGGGGCGCGGCCGGGTGCTGGCCAAGCTGGCCCAGAAGGCGGTGGACAAGGGCGAGGACTGACGGCGAGGTCCGGATACCGAAAGGGCTCGCCGCAGTAACCGGTGTCTCACCTTACGGCGCTTTAATTTCCGCGCTGGCGCAAACGCCGCTATCCAGCCAAAATCTGCAACCATGGTCCAGGTTGTGGGATAGCCGGCGATTGAACGCCGGGGCTTGGGATAGGGGGCATGGTGATGGCGCTGGGCGGCGTGCTTCTGCAGGGTTTCGCGGCGGCGATGACGGTCGGGACGGTTTCGCCGTCGGAGGCCAAGCCCGCCGAGATCAAGGCTCCAGAGGTCAAGGCTGCTGAAGCCAAGTCGCCCGAAGCCAAGTCGCCCGAAGTCAAGTCGGAAGACCCCAAGCCCGCCCTCATTCCCGTTGTCGAGGCCGAGGACGCCGTCGTCGAGGGCGTGACCGTGCAGTCGGCGCCGCGCGGCAAGACCGAAGGTCCGGTCGAGCCTGAGATCTCCCTGGATGAAGAGGCCATCAAGGCCTACGGCGCGGGCAGCGTCGCCGAGCTGATGACCATGCTCGAACCGCTGACCGTCAGTTCGCGCGGACGCGGCGGCGAGGGGCCGGTGACCCTGGTCAACGGCCAGCGCATCTCGGGCTTCCAGGAGATCGCCGGCCTGCCGCCCGAAGCGGTCCAGCGCCTGGACATCCTGCGCGAGGAAGCCGCCCTGGCCTACGGCTACCGGGCCGACCAGCGGGTCGTGAACCTGGTCCTGAAGAAGGACTTCCGCTCGCTGAACCTGGAGGACGAGTTCCGCTTCGCCACCGAGGGCGGCCGCACCTTCAACGAGCAGAAGGGCAACCTCTTCAAGGTCGACGCCGACGCCCGCTGGACCGTCAACGTCCGCTATCGCCGCGAGACGCCGCTTTACGAGTCCGAGCGCGACATCGTCCGCACCAGCAGCACACCCTACGACATCCAAGGCAATGTCGGCACTCTGACCGGGCCGGAGCTCGATCCGGCCCTGTCGGCTCTTGTCGGCTCGGTGGTGACGGTGGCGTCCGTGCCGACCCTGGCGGCGGGCGCCGCGCCCAGCCTGGCCGACTTCGTGGCCGGCGCCGGGACGGCGGCGACCGACGACCTGACCGCCTCGCGCACCCTGCTGGCGCGCGGCGAGGAAGGGGCGATCCAGGGCGCCTACACCCGTAACCTGGTGCTAGGCGCGCTCGGCAACGTGACCTCCACCTTCAGCGGTAATGTCGAGAGCACCAGCCGCGTCAGCTTCAACGGCCTGACCGGTGTCAACTTGGCGCTGAAGGCCGACAGCCCGTTCTCGCCCTTCGCCAGGGACACGTCGCTCTATCGCTATCTCGACGTGCCCGACGGCCTGCGGCGCAAGACCGACACCGACAAGTTCGAGGCGGGAATGACGGCGCTCGGCATGATGGCCGGCTGGCGCTGGACCTTCACCGGCAATTACGACCTGACCGACAGCGCCACCCGCACCGGCCGGGGCCTCGAGACCACGGCCTATCGCGCGGCGGTGGCGGCCAGCGATCCGCAGGTCAATCCGTTCGGCCCGATCCCGCGCAGCCTGCTGCGCTACGTCGCTCAGGACACGGCCGACTCCATCACCACCAACGCCAAGGCCGAGCTGACCATGAACGGCACGGTGGCGCAGCTGCCGGCCGGCCGCCTGCGGGCCACGGTCAAGGGCGGCCTCGACAGCCGCAAGGTGGAGTCCGAGAGCGTGCGGTCCGGCGTCTTCACCCAGCGCACCCTGACCCGCGACCGGGCCACGATCCAGGCCAGCGCCGACGCGCCGATCGCCGAGCGCGACGGGGTGCTGGGCTTCCTGGGCGGCGTGTCGGTGAACGGCAACGTACTCTACGAGCAGTTCTCCGACATCGGCGGCCTGGTGACGGCCGGTGGCGGCCTGTCATGGTCGCCGGTCAAGCGCATGAACCTGTCGCTGAACTACAGCACCGAGGAGGGCGAACCTTCGCCCCAGCAGGTCAACGACCCCGTGCTGCTGACGCCAAACGTGGCGATGTACGACTTCGCCACCAGCCAGACGGTCAGCGTCACCCGTATCGAGGGCGGCAATCCCAACCTTAGCGCCGACAGCCGCCAGGTCGTGAAGCTGGGCTTCAACTATCGGCCGTTCGAGAAGCGCGAGCTGTCGCTGTGGGGCAACTATACGGCCAGCCGCGTCGAGGACCAGATCGCCAGCTTCCCGGCCGTCTCGCCGGAACTGGAGGCCGCCTTCCCGAGCCGCTTCTCGCGCGACGCCACCGGACGGCTGACCTCGGTCGACACCCGGCCGGTGAACTTCGCCCATGCCGATCGCCAGGAGCTGCGTTGGGGACTGAACTACAACCTTCGCTGGGGTGGCCCGCCGCCCGTCGCGCCCGGAGGCGCCCGGCCGGCCGGCGCGCCTCGTCCCGGCGGCGGCGGGGTGCAGGTCAGCGGTCCTGGCGGGATGATCCGGTCGGGCGGCCCCCCGGGGCAGGCGATCTTCAACGTCTCGCTGAACCACCTGTGGCGGCTGCAGGACGAGGTGGTGATCCGCGACGGCATGGCGCCGCTCGACCTGCTGGACGGCGCCTCGCTTGGGCGGCGGGGCGGCACCCCGCGCCACGAGGTCAATCTCCAGGCCAATCTGGCCAAGGACGGCCTGGGCTGCGGCCTGCGCAGCGCCTGGCGTTCGGCCACCTGGGTCGACGGCGGTCCACGCGGCGACGACCTGTTCTTCGCCGACATCCCGACCGTCAGCCTGTCGGGCTTCGCGGATCTCGGGCAGCGCAAGGACCTGGTGAAGCGCTACGACTGGCTGAAGGGCTCGCGCGTGACGCTGGCGGTCGACAACCTGTTCGATGAGAAGCAGCAGGTCCGCGACGACCTGGGCCGCACGCCGCAGGCCTATCAGGAGGACTACATGGACGCCATGGGGCGGACCGTGCGCCTGAGCCTGCGCAAGCTGCTGTAGTTGAAACTAGAGACCCCTCCCCCTTGATGGGGGAGGGGCAGGGGTGGGGGTGATTGCGGCGGTTGAACCTGGGTAAGGTCGCCAGCTCAGCAGCCACCCCCATCCCCGACCCTTCCCCCATCAAGGGGGAAGGGAGGTTATCCGAGATTGCCTTCAAGATGCTCCACCAGCAGCCGCACCTTGGCCGGCAGGAGGCGCAGGTGCGGATAGACCGCCCAGACGCCCTCGTCGGCGGGGGTGTTGTCCTCAAGCAGCGGGACCAGCCGGCGCTCGGCTATGGCCGGGTCGACGTAGAAGTTGGGCAACTGGCAGATCCCCAGTCCCTGCAGGGTCGCGTCCAGCACCGCCTGGCCGCTGTTGCAGCGAAAGCGACCCTGGGGCTTGAAGGCGATCTCGCGCTCGCCCTCCCTGAACGGCCAGGTGTCGGCCGCGCCCAGCACGCCGGCGTGGCCTTCGAGGTCGGCGATGGTCGTCGGCGTTCCGGCCCGCGTCAGGTAGTCGGGCGAGGCGCACAGGCGGCGGGTGCGCGAGGCCAGGCGCTTGGCGATCAGGCGGCTGTCGGTCAGGCGGCCGAAGCGGATGGCCAGGTCGAAGCCCTCGCTGACGATGTCGCGCACCGTGTCGTCCAGCTCGATGTGCAGAGACAGCTTCGGGTGGGCCAGGGCGAAGGCGTTGACCGCCGGCACGACGTAGCGTTCGCCGTAGGCCGACGAGCAGGTCATCCGCAGCAGGCCCTTGACCTCGCCGTCCTCCTCGCCGACCGCGGCCAGGGCCTCGTCGCGGTCGTGGATCAGCTCGCGGCAGCGGGCCAGGAACGCCCGGCCGGCGTCGGTCAGGCTGACGCGGCGGGTGGTGCGATAGAGCAGGCGGGTCTGAAGCCGCTCCTCCAGCCTGGCCACCTCGCGGCTGACGCCGGACGTCGACAGGCCCAGGCGACGCGCGGCCTGAGAGAAGCTCTCGGCCTCGGCCGTCGCCACGAACTCGTCGATCCCGTCCCAGCGGCTCATGGGGCGGTGGTGCGCTCATTGTCCCTGTTTAGCAACAATGTTTTGTCCTGTGGGGGATTATCGCGGGCCTCGCATCGGCGTACCACAGAGCCTGAGAACCCATCGGAGCCTGCCATGAAGACCCGCGCCGCCGTCGCTTTCGAAGCCAAGAAGCCGCTGGAGATCGTCGAGGTCGACCTGGAAGGCCCCAAGGCCGGCGAGGTCCTGATCGAGATCAAGGCCACCGGCGTCTGCCACACCGACGCCTACACCCTGGACGGCCTGGACAGCGAAGGCCTGTTCCCGTCGATCCTGGGCCACGAGGGCGCGGGCGTGGTGGTCGAGGTCGGCCCGGGCGTCACCAGCCTGGCGGTCGGCGACCACGTGATCCCGCTCTACACGCCCGAATGCCGCCAGTGCAAAAGCTGCCTGTCGGGCAAGACCAACCTCTGCACGGCCATCCGCGCCACCCAAGGGAAAGGCCTGATGCCGGACGGCACCAGCCGCTTTTCCTACAAGGGCCAGACCATCCACCACTACATGGGCTGCTCGACCTTCTCGAACTACACGGTCCTGCCCGAGATCGCCGTGGCCCGCATCCGCAAGGACGCGCCGTTCAAGACCGCCTGCTACTGCGGCTGCGGCGTGACCACGGGCGTCGGCGCGGTGACCAACACCGCCAAGGTCGAGCCGGGCGCCAACGCCATCGTCTTCGGCCTGGGCGGCATTGGCCTGAACGTCATCCAGGGCCTGAAGCTGGTCGGCGCCAACATGATCGTCGGCGTCGACCTGAACCCGGACCGCGAGGAATGGGGCCGCAAGTTCGGCATGACCCACTTCGTCAATCCCAAGGACGTTTCGGGCGACCTGGTCGCCCACCTGGTGGCCCTGACCGACGGCGGCGCCGACTACACCTTCGACGCCACCGGCAACACCACGGTCATGCGCCAGGCGCTGGAGGCCTGCCACCGCGGCTGGGGCGAAAGCATCATCATCGGCGTGGCCGAGGCCGGCAAGGAGATCGCCACCCGTCCGTTCCAGCTGGTCACCGGCCGGGTCTGGAAGGGCACGGCCTTCGGCGGCGCCCGCGGCCGCACCGACACGCCCAAGATCGTCGACTGGTACATGGACGGGAAGATCCAGATCGACCCGATGATCACCCACGTCCTGCCGCTGGAGCGCATCAACGAGGCCTTCGACCTGATGCACAAGGGCGAGAGCATCCGGACGGTGGTGACGTTCTAGTCTTTAGCTCTACCCCTCCCCCTTGATGGGGGAGGGGCAGGGGTGGGGGTGAAGCCCCCGCTTCAGGATTTGGCGCGGCCGTGGTGACGTCCGCCGCCGCAGTTCACCCCCATCCCCGACCCTTCCCCCATCAAGGGGGAAGGGAGAGAGACGCGCCATGACCGTCGAAACCCTCGCCACCCACCGCACCCAGGGCGGGACCCTGCGCTACTGCCGGCACGACAGCGCCAGCACCGGCACGCCGATGAAGTTCAGCGTCTGGACGCCAGACGGCGAAGGGCCGTTTCCGTACCTCGTCTGGCTGTCGGGCCTGACCTGCACCGAGGACAACTTCACCACCAAGGCCGGGGCTTACGCCTGGGCCGCCAGGCACGGGATCGCCATCGTCGCGCCCGACACCAGCCCGCGCGGGGAGGGCGTCGCCGACGATCCGGCCTATGACCTGGGCCAGGGCGCGGGCTTCTATGTCGACGCCACGGAAGAGCCCTGGGCGCCGCACTTCAACATGTATTCCTACGTCACCAAGGACCTGCTGGAAGCCGTCGACGGCGCCTTCCCGCTGGATCCGGCGCGGCGCGGGATCTTCGGCCACTCGATGGGCGGCCACGGCGCCCTGACCATCGCCCTGCGCAATCCGCAGCTCTTCAAGTCGGTCAGCGCCTTTTCGCCGATCGTCTCGCCGCTGAACTGCCCGTGGGGCGACAAGGCCCTGACCGCCTATCTGGGCGCCGATCGAGCCGCCTGGCGGGCCCACGACGCCTGCGCCCTGATCGAGGACGGCTTTGGAGGCGACTTCGACGAGATCCTGGTCGACCAGGGCCTGGCCGACAACTTCCTCGAAAGCCAGCTGAAGCCGCAACTGCTGGAAGAGGCAGGCGCGGAGGCCCGGCTGAAGGTCACCGTCCGCCGCCAGGAAGGCTACGACCACAGCTACTTCTTCATCGCCAGCTTCATCGGCGACCATATCGACTGGCACGCTGAAAGGTTGTAACCTTCGCCGTATGGAAGAGGTTTGGCCCGGCCTGATCGATGCCCTGGTCGAGGAGAAGCCAAGACGGCGAGCTCGACTGCTGTGGACGACCCTGGCCTGGGTCAACATCCCGTGGATCGGCGGCTCGGCGTTCGTGGCGCTGAGCCCTGATGGCCAGCAGCAGCCCTATCGGTTGGTCGTCTTCCTGGCCTGCGCCGCCTACACCCTGGTTCCGTCGCTGCTGTTCGTGCTGGCCTATGGGCTGTGGCTCGCGATGGGGCGACGGCGGCGCGTCGCGCCTCGCTCGCCGCTGCAACTGAACGGGTAGAGCCCGAATGGACGTCAGCGATCACATCGAGCGCGTGGCGCAGGGCCGGCCAGGGCTGGGCTGGCGCAACGCCCTGATGGCGGCCCTGGCCGTCACCGGCGTCGCCACGCCGGGCACGGTGATGGTTGTCGGGATGCGGCTGCAAGGCTCGCCGCTCAGTGTGGTCGAATGGATCGGAACGGGCGTCTTCATGTTGGCGCCGGCGGCGATCTTCCTGGCAGGCTTCGCGCTCTGGCGGCGGGGCAGCCGGCGCAGGCGGCCCGCGCTGCGTCCGCCGACCGTGCTCGACGCCGCCTAGAACTGGCCGGTGAAGTCGAACAGCTGGCCGTTGATCCAGCCCTTGCGGAAGGCCAGGGCGCCCTTGCGGTTCATCACCACGCCCCGAGCCTTGGCGGTGCTGAGCGAGGCGCGCAGGTAGCTGAGCACGAACAGCTCCAGGTCGGCGGCCGCGACCTTGTCGCGCCACAGGCCGGCGTTCTTGATGCAGTCGACACGGCCCCACCAGGCCGCCGGCGCGGCCAGCAGCCAGTCGCACACCACGTCGTCGGCCTTGCCCGGCGTCGAGGTCTTGATGAACTGCTTGACGTCGTCGTGGTCGACGCCCTTGAGGCTGCCGTTCTGGGTGACCAGGTCGAAGAACCAGATCAGCTCCTGCAGGCTGCGCGCGGCCCGGCCGGCCGCCAGGGCCCAGGTCGTGGCCAGGGCGTCGGCCTTGTTGGCCACCGTTCGGATGCGGGTGAGCTGCTGGGTCTTCATTTCGGGCGAACCCATCAGGTTGGCCAGTTCCTTCTTGGGCGTCGCCTTGAGCTGGCTGCCGGTCTGCCACTGGCGCACGATCGTCAGGCCCTGGGAGACGCCGCCGTTGCAGGCCTGCCAGAGCTGGGGGCCGATCGTCGGCGCCTCGCGCAGCACGACCGGCTTGCCCGCCGCCAGCACCAGCGGCTGAAGCGAGGCCGAGCCGATGTTCCACTGCAGCACGCCGCAGGAGATGCCCATGCCGTCGAAGTCGCCGGTGACGCCGCGCCAGGGATCGCCCGCGTTCTCGAAGCGCCCCGTGACGGCCACGGCCGCGTTGATCTCGGCGTCGGTGACGGCCATGTCGTGATCTCCCCCTCGGCGATAACTCAAAAATACACGCATAGGGGGATTTTGTCATCTGGCGACGCCCGGCGTGCAGCGCGCCCCGGTTGTGAACTTTCGGTAATTCATCCCGGGTTCAGCCGCCGGCCGCTCCTCTGCGCCAAGGCCAAGTTCGGCCGCTGAGGGGTGCTCAAACATGCAGAAGAAACTGGCCGTCCTGGCCCTGGTCGTCGTCGCCGGCCTGTCGACCTCGGCCTGCGTCATCATCGACGCCGACGACGGCGGCAAGCGCGACGTCTCGGTGAAGATCAATGACGGCCACGACTCCCTGGAGCCCCTGTACGGCGTCGCTCTGGAGAAGGGCGAACTGGTGGCGCGGGTGTCGTCGAACGGCTGCACCAAGGCCGAGGACTTCAAGGTCGTGGCCGACCGCCGGGAAAGCGGCGTCGCCGTCACCCTGACCCGCGAGCGCCCCGACCTCTGCCGCGCCCTCGTGCCGGAGGGCAAGGAACTGCGCTTCGACCTCGACGCCATGGGCGTGCAGCGCACCGACAAGGTCCGCGTGCGCAATCCGCTGCAGCGGGCCTGAAAGGGCCGCGAGCCTGGCGGGCGCGTCTTGGCGACGCGCCCGCGCCGGTTGTAGGGTGGCCGCATGACGACGTCGGCGACGCAGCAACCATCCTTGGGAAAGCAGCCACCGTCCTTGGGGACAAGGTGTCTTCGCCTCATCGAGGCGATCGTCTGGCCGGCGCTGGCCTTGGTGCTGCTGGACTGGACCAGCCTGGCCGCGCCGCTCTGCCTGTTCGTCATCGGCGTCGCGATCGCCGCGCCCATGGGCCGGCCGTGGATCGACGAGGTCCCGCGCGCGGTCACGGCGGGGGCCAGTTGCGCCCTGTTCGTGGGCCTGACGTCCGGAGGGCTCACAACCGGTGGGAGCTGGAATCGAATCCTCGTGGTCTTCGCGCTTTGCCTGGCCGTGGCCAAGGCCGGCGGGTTCAGTTTCCAGGCGCGTCCGCGCTGGGGCTGGATCGCCGTCGCCTTCGCCGCGACGCTGGCCCTGTTCGCGCTTGACCATCAGCGGGCGGCCGCCGAAGCCGCCTCGGAGCTCCCGCTGGTGGCCGATAACCTAGCCGCCGCCGTCGCCGACGGCAGGACCGACGGGCAGGCGATCTACGCCGAACTGCTCGCCCACTTGCGCCAACCTGACCGCCTTTGGTGGGTTTGGCCGGTTCTGCTCGCCGGGCTTTTGCCTGTCGGTCGCTTCGTCGCCTGGCATGGCCTGGCCTTCATCCGTCGCCGCGACGTCGGCCGGTCCCGCAAGGCCTGGTTCCGCCATCCGGCCAACCTGTCGTCGGACTGAGGGGGAGGGGGCATGACCAGCCGGTTCGCTACTCGCTTCGACGCCAGGCCGCTGTCGACGCCGAACCTGGCGCCGATGATCGGCGTGCTGCTGGCGGTGTTCACGGTGGTCGCGACTGGCTCGGTCGGGCTCGAAAAGGCGATGAAGCTCGACAGTCCGGGCTGCTTCCTTGGCTGGCTCGGTGTTCACCAGGCAAGGCCGATCCAGATTTCGATCCAGCACGACGGTCAGACCTATGTGGGCGCGCATCGCGCCGCGAGCATCGGCGAGGCCGTGGCCATCGCCATCCATGAAGCCCGGACACATGGCGGCAATGGCGTCCAGCTTCGAGCGGACCCTGATGTTCGGTACGAAGTCGTCGCCCTGGCGGTGAAGGACTTGAATGACGCCGGGGTCGCGATCGGCTTCATCAACGAGGACATCCGCTGATGGCCAGGCTGGCGGGGCGTGCCGCGTGACCAGGTAGCCGAAGCCTTGCGACGGGCCGCCGGGGGCAGGGAGGCGGCCCGGGTCGAGGTGCGCGTCGACTCCGATAGCCCTATGCCGAGGCCTTCAACCTGGTCCGTACCGTCGAGGCCGCCGGCTTGCGTCCGCGCCTCGTCCTGGAGAGCGGAAGACCTTGAAGCAGCGGATATATCCGCTGCGTCACCGCACCGTCCGTTGACTCTCCGGCGCCCCTCCGCCATAAACCGCGCCTTCACGCCGCCGGCTCGCCGCGCGGCGCGATAGCTTCATGACGGAATGACCCGACGCCGCCGTTGCAATCGCCCTCCCTCGGGAGGACCGGCCCGGATCGACATAAAGAGTGACCTATGTCCAAGCGCCATAGCGCCAAGTACAAGATCGACCGCCGTATGGGCGAGAACCTCTGGGGCCGGCCCAAGTCGCCGGTCAACCAGCGGTCCTACGGCCCCGGCCAGCACGGCCAACGCCGCAAGCAGAAGGTTTCGGACTTCGGCCTGCAGCTGCGCGCCAAGCAAAAGCTGAAGGGCTACTACGGCAACCTGACCGAGAAGCAATTCTCGCGCACCTACGAGGAAGCCGCCCGCCGCAAGGGCAACACCTCGGAGAACCTGATCGCTCTGCTCGAATCGCGCCTGGACGCCATCGTCTATCGCGCCAAGTTCGTGCCGACCGTGTTCGCCGCCCGCCAGTTCGTGAACCACGGCCACGTGACCGTGAACGGCAAGCGCGTGAACATCCCGTCGTACCGCTGCAAGCCGGGCGACGTGATCGCGGTCCGCGAAAAGTCGCGCAACATGGCTCTCGTCCTGGAAGCCGTCGCCTCGAACGAGCGTGACTTCGCCGAGTACGTCTCGGTCGACGCCAAGGGCCTGTCGGCCACCTTCGTCCGCGCCCCGGAACTCTCGGAAGTTCCGTACCCGGTGAAGATGGAACCGAACCTCGTCGTCGAATTCTACGCCTCGTAAGACGCGTCGAACTCGCAAGAGATCGGAAAAGGCCCCGGAGCGATCCGGGGCCTTTTTTGTTTATGGCCCCTCTCCCCGTGGGAGGGGTGCCCGCGAAGCCGGCGGAGAGGGGAGGGGCTACGAAATCGGCCCGCGTCGCGGCGGCTGAAAACGGCCCCCTCCGGCCCTTCGGGCCACTTCCCCCAGAGGAGGAGGACCTGGCGCCCCTTGAAACCCCAAAACCCGCTCCTATCTCCAATGAGCGGGCCGGGCCCCTCTGGCGCAGCGTCTTCACCTCCCCTCCGAAGGACGCGCGTGATGTCGGACCGCATCGGGTGTTCTCGATGTCTGGGTCCGGGTGTCCCTCCCCCTCGTGCCGGATCCGACATCGGGAACCCCGTCTCCATTCTTGGACCAGGGACCCGAGCGACCCATGCCTCTCCTGATGTGCCCCAACTGCGATGGCTCCATGCAGGCCGTGCAGCGCGCCGGCGTCGAGTTCGACATGTGCCCCAAGTGCCGGGGCGTATGGCTCGATCGCGGCGAACTTGAAAAGCTGATGGCGATGGAGCGCGAGGACGCGCAAGGCGCCGCGGCGCCGCCGTCCGGCCCCTCGCCCTTCGGCCGTCCGCAGCCGACTTATGAGCAGCGACCCGAGCCGCGCCGCTACGACGACAGCTGGCGTAGCGACCAAAAGCGCCACGACGACCGCAAGCACTACGACCGCGACGACGACTATCGCCGCCACGGCCACCACAAGAAGAAGCGCTTCGATCTCTTCGACATCTTCGACTGACGATCTCGACCGACGATCCCCGCGCAAGAGGACCATGAACCACTTCAAGACCTTCGCCCTGCTGGCCGGTTTGACGGCCCTGTTCGTCGGGGCCGGCTACATGATCGGCGGCCCGACCGGCATGCTGATCGCCTTCGTGCTGGCCGCCGGCATGAACGTGTTCTCGTACTGGAACGCCGACAAGATCGTGCTGCGGGCCTACGGCGCCGTCGAGGTCGATGAGAGCCACCCCGAGCCGTTGGTCAGGAACTACGCCCGCGACGTGGCCGACCTGGCGCAGCGCGCCGGCCTGCCCATGCCGCGCGTCTGCATCATCGACAGCGACCAGCCCAACGCCTTCGCCACGGGGCGCAATCCGCAGAACGCCGCCGTCGCGGCCACCACGGGCCTGCTGGCCATGCTCGACCGCGACGAGATCCGCGGCGTCATGGCCCACGAACTGGCGCACGTGAAGAACCGCGACACCCTGACCATGACCGTGACGGCGACCATCGCCGGCGCGATCTCGGCCCTGGCCAACTTCGCCTTCTTCTTCGGCGGCTCGCGCCAGGACGACGAGCGGCCGGGCGGGATCATCGGGGCCATCGCCCTGGCCATCCTGGCCCCGATCGCCGCCATGCTGGTGCAGATGGCCATCAGCCGCTCGCGCGAATACGAGGCCGACCGGGTGGGGGCGGAGATCGCCGGCGACAACCGGGGCCTGGCCCGCGCGCTGGAGAAGATCGACGCCTATGCCCGCGGCGGCGTGGTCAACCACGAGGCCGAGCGCAATCCGGCCACGGCCCACATGTTCATCATCAACCCGCTGGCGGGGCGCGGGGCCGACAACCTGTTCTCGACCCACCCAGCCACCCACAACCGGATCGAGGCCCTGCTGAAGCTGGCGATCGGGCAGGGGACGCGTCAGCGGCTGGGGACGGCCGTGCCGACCAGTGGTCCGAGCCGCCAGCCGGGGCCCTGGAGCTAGAAACGAAGAAGGCGGCGGGGACATCCCCGCCGCCTTTTCTGTTGCCGATCAAAACACAGCCGTCATCCCGGCCGTAGCGAAGCGGAGAGCCGGACCCAGGAGACTGGGCGCGGCGCTGGCGCTCCCGCCCACGCAGTCGCTACCGCTCTGCGCCGGCCCCTGGGTCATGGATAGGCCCTGCGGGCTTTCCGGGATGACGGCCTTTCGTGACCTCAAGACGTGGAGCGTCTACCGCGCCGCCGCCGGCGCCGTCCCGCGCGCCGGCTCTTCGTCCTCGTCCTCGTCCTCGTTGAGGGCCCCCAGTTCGCCGCTCAGCCGCGCCTTGCGGCCATAGACGATCTCGAACAGCGGGCTGGCCATCAGCGTGGTGACGATCGCCATGACCACCAGCATCGAGAACAGGGCCGGGCCGATGATGCCCTTCTGCAGGCCGATGTTGATGATGATCAGCTCCATCAGGCCGCGGGCGTTCATCAGGGCCCCGATGCCCATGGCCGTGGCGTTGTCCTGGCCGGTCAGGCGGGCGGCGGCCCAGCAGGCCAGGCCCTTGGCGGCGATCGAGCCGGCCAGGATGACCAGGGCGATGCCGGCCAGGGCCCAGCTGTTGACCATGGTCAGCTGGGTGTTGAGGCCCGAGAAGGTGAAGAACATCGGCACCAGCAGCGCCAGCGCGAACGGCTCCAGCTGCTTCTTCAGCTCGCGGGTGAGCAGGCCGCGCGGCATGGCCGCGCCGAGGATGAAGCCGCCAAACACCGAGTGCAGGCCGGCGGCGTCCATCGCCCAGGCGCTGAGCATGAACAGCACCACGATCACGCCCAGCAGGGTGGGGGTGACCTTGCCCTCGCGCTCGGCCCAGCGGCCAAGCGGCGCCAGGAGCTTGGGGCCCAGGGTCAGCATGAACAGGGCGAACAGGCCGCCGCCGATGATCGCTTTCAGGGCCACCACCGCGCCGCCGCCCAAGCTGGCCAGCACGATGGCCAGAACCGTCCAGGCGCCGGCGTCGTCGATGGCGCCCGCCGACAGCGACAGCGAGCCGAGCGGGGTCTTGGTCAGGCCGCGCTCCTGGATGATCCGGGCCAGCACCGGAAAGGCGGTGATCGAGATCGCCGCGCCCATGAACAGCGTGGCCTGGAAGGGCTGCACGCCCTTGCCGAACAGGTTCAGGCTCATCAGCCAGGGCGTCAGCAGGATCGCCACCAGGAACGGCGCGGTCATCCCCGACAGCGACACGGCCATGGCGCTCTTGGCGTTGGCCTTGAAGTGGTCGCTGCGGAAGCCGACGCCGACCAGGAACATGTAGAGGCCAACGCCTAGCTGGGCGCCGACATACAGGATCGACTTGGTCTCCTTGGGGAACAGCATGTGCTGGAGGTCGGGCGCCAGCAGGCCGAACAGCGACGGGCCCAGGATCACGCCGGCGATCATCTCGCCCACCACCTGCGGCTGGTCGAAGAACCGCTTCACCACCCAGCCCATCGCGCGGCAGGCCGCCACGATCACCGCCATCTGCAGGAAAAAGGCTACGCTCAATTCAGCCGTCGTCATGCGGCCGTCCCCCTTCGATACGCCGCGTGACGCGGTCGCGTTTCATCCCTGCGCCGACGCTAGCAACGAACGGCGTTCTGGACAACGTTGTCAGAATTGAATGTTACCGCTCACTGTGGAGGCTGGGCTCAAAGCGTTCGTGTGGGAGGCCCGATGATGATCCGGAACCTGACGGCGGCCGTCGCGGCCCTGGCCTTTACGGCGGGGGCGGCGCCCTACACCGTGGTCCCAGACCTGTTCCGGACGGGCGAGCCTGACCTGGGCCTGAAGTCCGCGCCGGGCGCGGAGACCTTCACCGTCTTCGCGCCCACGCAGGGCTCCGACAAGTTCAGCAACGGCGTGGTCCTGATGCCCTTCAAGGGTCGCCTCTACGCCCAGTGGCAGAGCTCGGCCCGCGACGAGGACACGGCCGACACCTGGGTCGCCTACGCCGTCAGCGATGATGGCCGGACGTGGACCGCGCCGAGGATGCTGGCGCCGGCCGGACAGGGCGGGGTCATGCGCTCCAGCGGCGGCTGGTGGACGAACGGCCAGACGCTGGTCGCCTACGCCAATGTCTGGCCCGATGGCTTCCAGTCCGGTTCGGGCGGCTACGCCGAGTACCGCACCAGCCGCGACGGCGTGACCTGGAGCGAGGCCAGGCGGGTGACGGGCGCCGACGGGAGGCCGGTCGAGGGCGTGATCGAGCAGGATCCGCACCTCGTCGACGGCCGGGTGATGACCGCCTTCCACCTGCGGCCGGGCATGATCGCCAAGCCGTTCTTCACCGACGATCCGCTGGGCGTGTCGAGCTGGACGCAGGGACGGATGGAAAGCCTGCCGCGCGACGCCTCGAACGCCGCCGCCGCCCACGAGCGCCGCCTCAGCCGCGAGATCGAGCCCAGCCTGTTCCGCCGCGCCGACGGCTGCGCGGTGATGGTGTTCCGCGACGAGGAACTGAGTTTTCGGCAACTGGCGTCGGAGAGCTGCGACCGGGGCGTCTCGTGGACGACGCCGGCCCTGACCGCCATGCCCGACGCCCGCGCCAAGCAGAGCGCCGGCAACCTGCCCGGCGGAGCGGCCTATCTGGTCAACGCGCCTAACAGCGACCGGCCGCGCCTGCCGCTGGCTGTGACGCTGTCGCCCGACGGGCGGACCTTCGACCGCAGCTTCCGCCTGCGCGGCCAGGGCGACCTGCAGCCGCTGCGCTTTGCGGGCAGGTACAAGCGGCCGGGCTACCACTATCCCAAGAGCGTGGTGTGGAACGGCGCCCTGTGGGTGGGCTACGCCGCCAACAAGGAGGACGTGCAGGTCACCCGCGTTCCGCTATCGGCTCTGGATGGCCGTTGAGATCGGGCGCTAAGGCAGCCTTACTGCGGTGGGCGGCGGAAATTCATCGAGCTGCCAGACCGACGCGCCGGACCGATCGAGCATGTAGGGAGCCGGCTGGGTCCACTGCGGCTCGTAGCCGTAGCCGAGGCGCTGCATCGGGGCCCGGGTCGGCGGCAAGGGGGCTCATACACCCAACCGACGCGCGCCCCGCAGATCCCAAGATCGGCGCTGTTGTCGGCGCGGCAGCGGAAGCCGTCGGCGGTCGCCTGGCAGTCGTCGACCCTGACAGTCCTTGCGGGCAATTAGTGGTGCGTTCCGCCCTTGGGGTCACTCCACCAGCGGCGCGCGCGAAGGATCCTGGCGCACGATCTCGCGTATGCCGACCAGGGTGGTGAACGAGCGAACCCGGCGGTCGTCGTTCAGCACCTCGTTGGTGAAGGCCTCGTAGGCCTCCATGGTCGGCACGGTGACCAGCAGGACGAAGTCGGTGCTGCCGGTGACGTGCCAGGCGCTGAGCACCTCCTTGCGGGCGGCCACGCCGGCAGCGAAGGCGTTGTAGATCGCGCTGCCCTCGCGTTCCATCTGCACCAGCACGTGCATGGTCAGGCCGGCGTTGAGGCGGGCCGGATCGACGATGGCGACGTCGGCGACGATCACGCCTTCCTTGCGCAGCCGTCGCAGGCGGCGCAGCACCGCGCTCTCGGAAAGCCCGACCTTCTCGGCCAGGCCGCGCGCCGGTTCCAGGTTGTCGCGTCGCACCAGTTCCAGCAGGCGACGGTCGAAGTTGTCGAGGGTGACGGATTTCGTCATCTGGCCTGCTCATATCGCCTGTTTTGAGCGGTATACGACGAATTTCGGCGAGAAGCGCCGGTCATCCGGTATTAGGTTGCGCTCATGTCCGCCGCCGCTCTCCGCCGTCCCGCGCTCGACGCGCTGTTGCCCTATGCGGCCCTGTTCGGCGGCATGGTGACGCTGGCCGGCGGCACGTCGTTCGCCAAGACCCTGTTCCCGGCGGTGGGCGCCCAGGGCGTCTCGGCCTATCGCGTCGGTTTCGCGGCCGTGCTGCTGCTGCTGCTTTGGCGGCCATGGCGGTTCCGCCTGACGCGCCAGGACCTGCTGGGCGTCGCCTTCTACGGCGCGGCGACCGGGGTGATGAACCTCTGTTTCTACATGTCGCTGCGGACCATCCCGCTGGGCGTGGCCATCGCCATCGAGTTCCTCGGCCCCCTTACCCTGTCGCTTCTGCATGCGCGCAAGGTCAGCCACTTTCTCTGCATCGGCCTGGCCGCCTTCGGTCTGCTGCTGCTGTTGCCGCTGAAGCTGGGCGGACCGGCGCTCGACCCGGTCGGCGTGGGCTTCGCCCTGGCGGCGGCCGTCTGCTGGGCGCTCTACATCATCGCCGGCAAGCGCATCGGCCACCTGCACGGCGGCCGCTCGGTGGCCATGGGCATGAGCGTGGCGGCGATGATCGTCGTGCCGTTCGGCGTCGTCTCGGCCGGCGCGGCCCTGCTCGATCCGCACCTGATGCTGCTGGGCCTGGTGGTCGCCGTCTGTTCCAGCGCCGTGCCCTATTCGCTGGAGATGGTGGCCCTCAAGCGCATTCCCAAGCGCACCTTCGGGGTCATGCTCAGCGTGGAACCGGCGATCGGGGCCATAGCTGGCCTGCTCGTTCTGTCCGAGCACCTGTCTATGCAGCAGTGGGCCGCCATCGCCTGCATCGTCGCGGCCTCGGCCGGCGCGATCCTGACCACCACGCCCGAGAACGCGGTGGTCGAGGATCCGGAAGAGCTGGAGCGCCCCGGCGCCTAAGGCGCCTCGACCGGCATCAACCGGCTGTATTCCCAGGCCCAGGGCATGCCGGTCTCGCCCAGCGCGGCCCTGACCAGCGACGGGAAGATCCGCTGGCCGTCGCCGCTGTTGGTCAGGATCACCACGCAGCGCCGGCGCTTCTCGACGCAGACCATCATGTTGTCGGTGATGTCGTTGTGCCCGCCCTTGAAGAAGGCGCGTCCCTGCGGCCCCTCGAAGGCGACGACGCCGACGCCGGCCGCCAGCTTGATGCGGGCGTTGTCCGGGTTGGTCTCATCGGTGAAGGTCGGGAACTCCGAGCGCGAGACGATCGGCAGCCCGCCGCGCGCGAACTCGGCGCGGGCCTTCTTCGACAGGCCCCAGCCGCCGGCCATGGCCGCCGCCAGCTTGCCCATGTCGTCGATGGTGGTGTCCAGCGAGCCGGCCGCCTTGACGCTGGACCGGTCGTCATGCGGCTGCCACTTGCCATTCTCCTCGCGGCCGTCGGCGATGTCGGGGGCGAAGTCGTCGCGCCAGACCATGCCCGAGCGGCTCATGCCCAGCGGCTTGAACAGCCGCCGGTCCATGTCCTCGCCGACCTTGATCCGAAGTCCCTGCTCGATGACGAACTGCATCAGGTTGATGCCTTCGCCGGAGTAGGCGTAGCGCGATCCGGGCGTGAACTTGATGTCGAGCTTCTCGTCGGGGTTCAGCCAGCGGAAGTTGGGAAAGCCCGTCGAGTGTCCCAGCAGCATGCGCGGCGTCAGCGCGCGCCAGCGCTCGTTTCCGGCCAGGTCGGCATAGGCCTTGTAGTCGGGCAGGGGCTTGGGAAGGTAGGTCGCGATCGGCGTGTCGAGGTCGAGCTTGCCTTCGTCCACCAGCATCATGACGTAGTAGGAAAACACCGCCTTGGTGATCGAGGCGGCGTACATCACCGTCTGCGGGTTGAGCGGGTCGCCCTTTTCGTTGCGGACGCCCTGGGCCGTCACATGCGCGACCTTGCCGTTCTCGACCACGGCGACGGCCACGCCGGGGACCTTGCCCAGGGCCATCAACCGGGCGACCTCGGCGTCCAGTTTCGGATTTTCGGCGCGCGCCGACCCGCCGGCCAGACACAAGGCGGCCGCCGCCCACGCCAGAGACTTTCCACGCATTTCCAGAGGCCCCACAGTTGCGCGCACCCTCGCGCCGGGCGACCTTGGAGCCCATGGGCGTCATTTTCAACCGCCGCGTGCTGCTGGCCGGGCTGCTGCTTTCAGGATGCGCGACCGTTCCGTCGCGCCCGCCTCGCCTGCTGCCGGGCGATCCGGAAAGGTTCGGTGAGCTGGAGCCGCTGACCGCCCTCAGAAGCGAGCACGAGGGCCTGGTGGTGGGCTTTCGGTCGCAAGGCTGCGTGCGCAAGGAGGACCTGCGGTTCTTCGTCGAGCAGAACGACGCGATACCCGACGTCGCCTTCGCGCGGCGGCGGCTGGAAACCTGCAAGGCGGCCGCGCCGGGCGAGGTGGAGATAAGGTTCGGCTGGGCGGAGCTCGGGATCGCGGGAGCGCCGGCGGTGCGGGTGCTCAATCCGTTGGGCCGCTGAGCCCCTCACTTCGTCGCGATCGTAACCCTCGCGGGGAGCGGGCTTGCGGGGCTGGCGATAAGGCCGACCTTGTAGATGCCGCGATCCTGCAGCTGGCCCAGTACGCACATGACCTGGCTGTAGGCGGCGCCGGCGTCTGTCCTCAGCATGACCCGACCGTCGTCCTGGAGCGACAGCCAGGAGGCCGGCGCCTTGCAGGCGCTGGCGGCCGAGGTCAGGTCGGCGGGTTGCGCGGCGGCGGGGGCGCCAGCGAGGGCGGCGGCGGCGACAAAAGCGAGCAAGACAATCCTCCTGCGGTCGAACGCCATGTGGCGCGACTTGAGGTTGCGCGTCAACGCCCCGCTTCAGCCCTTCGGCGTGAACCGCTCGACCATCCAGGGCAGCACCCGGGCCGGCCGCTTGGCGGCGATGTCGATTAGCACCCAGTCGGTACGGCTCTGGGCGCACATCTCGCCGTCGGGGCCGTCGATGCGGACATAGCGCTCGAAGCGAGGGCCCTTGAGCTCGCCTACCCAGGTGTAGCCAGTGGCGATCTCGTCGGGCAGCAGTTCGCGGCGGTAGTCGATCTCGTGGCGGCGGGCGACCCAGCTCCAGGGAGCCCGCTCTTCGGGCGAAGCCCAGGCCTCCCAATGCGCGATCGCCAGGTCCTGGGCCCAGCCCAGATAGACCACGTTGTTGACGTGGCCGTTGGCGTCGATGTCCGACGCCTTCGGCGCGAAGGTCAGGGGGAAGGCGTCGCTCGGCGGGACGAAGACCCGGCTCAAGCCGAGATCACGCCCTGTTCGATCAGGAACGACTTCAGTTCGCCCGACTGGAACATCTCGCGGACGATGTCGCTGCCGCCGACGAACTCGCCCTTCACGTAGAGCTGGGGAATGGTCGGCCAGTCGGTGAAGGTCTTGATGCCCTGGCGCAGTTCGTCGTCCTGCAGGACGTCGACGCCGACGAACTCGACGCCCAGGTGATCGAGGATCTGCACGGCCACCGACGAGAAGCCGCAGCGCGGCTGGTCGGGCACGCCCTTCATGAACAGCACGACGGGGTGTTCGGCCACCGTCTTGGCGATGAATTCGAGGGCGGGGGAGGCGGCGACTTCGGTCATGGGGAGGAATTCCTTGGCGGTAACCCCTCAGCTAGGCGCCGGAAGGCCCCCGGTCAAGCGCGGCGCTTGGTCCCGGCGGCCTGTTCAGCCGAAAACCGCGCCATCTCGATCTGTGCGGCGCAGCCGGTCGGCAGGTCGCGCTCGACCACGGCGGCCAGGGCCTCGAGCTTGTCGCGCTTGGTGGTGATGATCTGCACCGTGGCCAGCGAGGGTTCGGTCAGGGCGTAGCCGAGGCACAGCTCCTGGCCGGTCCAGCCGGTGGTGTTGTCGAGGAAGTCGTAGCCGCCAAGATTGGTCAGGGGGTCGGTGCGACGACGCCACAGCGACGGCTTCTTGAAGATCGGCTTGGCCTCGCGCTCGCGGATGCTCTGCGGCCAGAAGTCCTCGCCGATCACGGCCACGTCGTGGGCCATGGCGTTGCGGATGCGGTGGCGGTCGGCCCAGCCGGACGACAGATTGAACGGCGCGGCCAGGGCGTCGAACACGCCGCCGGCCAGGTGCCGGTCCTGGCTCTCGCCGCGACTGGCCAGGCCCAGCGAGCGGATCAGGCCGGACTGGCGCAGGCCCAGCAGCGCGGCCATCGCCGTCGGCGGGAAGGCCGAGCCCGGGTCGTCGACCGTGATGAGGTCCACATAGGACAGGCCGCAGCGTTCGATGGCGGTGTCCACCAGGCCGTGGATCGCCTGGGCGCTGAGGAGCTCGCCGCCGCTGCGCAGGCGCCAGCCGACGAACAGCAGCCGTCGCTCGATCGTGGTCAGCGACTCGCCTACGCCTTCCAGCAGGGCGTTGGACGAGCCGTGGACCTCGAAGCTGTTGATGCCCGCTTCCAGGGCCGTGAAGATCAGGTTGCGCCAGTCCTTGCCGCTCATGCGCGGGTGGTCGGCGAGCCGCAGCGTCACCGCCGAGATCGCCATGCCCGCCTTGCCGAATGGACGATAGCGCAAGGTGCGTTACTCCGCCGGGGCCGCGGTTTCGAGCGCCAGGGCGTGCAACTCGCCGCCCAGAACGTCGGCCAGGGCGCGGTTGACCATCTGGTGCTGCTTGACGCGGGTCAGACCGCGGAAGGCGGGCGAGACGATGCGCGCCTTGTAGTGATCGCCGTCGCCGGCCAGGTCGGTCAGCACGATCTCGGAATCCGGAAAGGCCGCGTTCAGGCGAGCTTCGAGCACGTCGGGCGACATGGGCATGGGCGGATTCTCCGATCCTCGAAGGGGCTGTATGCCCCGTAAACCTTAAGATCGCGCATATGGCGGGCGTCGCGCCCGGAAGCAATCGTCGAGAGGCGGCCCGGTTGCGCGCGCAACGTCGTGATGATCAAAACAGGCGGAAGCCACGTTCCGTGACGGCGCAGACCGTGCGCGTGGGTAGGGAGTTGCGATGCGTTCGACGTCCGTGGCCAGCGTCCTGGCGATTTTCCTGACCAGCCTCGCCGCGCCCGCCCTGGCCGGTCCCGGCGACCTGGCCCTCGACGACGTGAAGATCCTGTCGGCCGACGCCATGCAGGGCCGCGCGCCGGGCACGCCGGGCTCGCAGCTGGCCCGGACCTACATCCTCGAGCGCTTCAAGGGCATCGGCCTGGCGCCCATCGGGGAGGGCTTCGAGCAGCCGTTCCGCTTCACCCGCAAGGACGGCGCGACGATCACCGGCGTCAACCTGGCGGCCCGCATCAAGGGGACGGCGCCCGACGGCAAGGCCCTGGTGGTCACCGCCCACTACGACCATGTCGGCGTGAAGAACGGCCAGATCTACAATGGCGCCGACGACAACGCTTCGGGCGTGGCCGGCCTGCTGGCGGTGGCCGAGGCGTTCAGGGCCGATCCGCCCAAGCATGACGTGCTGATCGTGGCGCTCGACGCCGAGGAGGGCGGTCTGCGCGGCGCCAGGGCTTTCGTCGCCCAGCCGCCGATCCCGCTGTCGGCGATCGGGCTGAACGTCAATTTCGACATGCTCAGCAAGAACGCCAAGGGCGAGCTCTACGCCGCCGGCGCTTCGCCGCAGCCGGCCCTCAAGCCGATCCTCGAAGCCGTGGCCAAGGCCGCGCCGGTCAAGCTGAAGCTCGGCCACGACACCGACGCCGACGGCAAGGACAACAACTGGACCAGCCAGTCCGACCACGGCGCCTTCGCCGAGAAGGGCGTGCCGTGGGTCTATTTCGGGGTGGAGGACCACCCCGAGTACCACCAGCCCACCGACGACTTCGAGACCATCCCGCAGCCCTTCTTCAAGGCCTCGGTGGCGACGGTCGTCCTGGCGACGCGGGCGTTCGACGAGCGACTGGGGGAAGTGGCGCGTTAGGGCGTCTCGATCCTGGGATAGCGGACGGCTGAAAAGGTCCCCACTCCGGCCCGTCCTCCCACATGCTCCCCCTGAAGGGGGAGCTGTCGCGGAGCGACTGAGGGGGAAGTGATTGCTGATTTGGGGGATGCACTGACCTCATCAGGCACTTCCCCCTCCGGCCCTCCGGGCCACCTCCCCCTTCAGGGGGAGGATCTTCTCACTCCGCCTCGTCGTTGGCGGCTTCGACCTCGACGCCGAACACTTCGTCGATGATCTCCATGATCTCCTCGAGGTCGTCGAGCGTGACCTTGACACGCATGGTCTGGTCGTCGTCGGCGGTGAGCGTCAGGAAGATGCCGTGCTCGGTCTCCTCCAGGATGAACTCGTCGAGATTGGCGATGACGGCCATGTTGCGCCTCCCGGGCTTCACAAGGGGAGCGGCCGGCGGCGGCTTTCGTTCCGCGATCTGGCCGCCGCCGACATAGGGTTCAGGCCACGCCGTAGCGGGGCGCGGGCCGGTCGCGCGACAGGTTGGGCGCGAGGTTCAACCGGGCGGCGTCATAGGCGGCGAAGTCGCCTGCTTCCGGCAGCGACGGGATGGTCACCAGCTCGCCCTGGTCGAAGCCCGCCAGCGCCGCGTCGACGAGATCGCCGACCTCCATCACGGTCGACGGATCCAGCGCGTCGACGCTGCCGCCCGAGCGGTCCCAGATCTCGGTTCGGGTGGCGCCGGGCAGCACCGCCTGCAGCTTGACCGCGTCCGGCAGCTGGCTGCGCAGGCCTTGGGTGAAGTAGGTCACATAGGCCTTCGTCGCGCCGTAGACCGGCGAGCGGAACTCGGGCAGCAGGCCCACCACCGACGAGATGTTGACGATGGCGCCGCGACCGCGGGCCTTGAAGGCGCCGGCCGCCGCGTGGGCCAGGCGGGTCACCGAGACCACGTTCAGCTGGATCAGGTTGTCGACCTTGTCGAGGTCCTGGTCGACGAAGTCGCCGCCCAGCGCCGCGCCGGCGTTGTTGATCAGGATGTCGATGGCTGCGTCGTCGCGCAGGCGGGCCTCGACGCGGGACAGGTCGACGGCGTTGGTCAGGTCGGCCTGGAGGATGTCGACCTTGACGCCGGTCTCGCCGCGCAGGCGTTCGGCGATGGCGGCTAGGCGCGCCGCGTCGCGGGCCACCAGCACCAGGTCGTGGCCGCGCCGGGCCAGGCGGTCGGCATAGGTGGCGCCGATGCCGGTGGAGGCGCCGGTGACCAGGGCCGCGCCGGGAAACTGCTTCTTGCTCATGTCTGGATCCCCTCGGGATGCTGGCCGCCACGCTCGTCGTGGCGGGGTGACTTGCAGATGGCTAGTGACTTTCGAATTGCAAGTGACTGGCTTTCATTTTGCTATCGACCGCCTATCTTCATCTCATGACCACGCGCGCCTTCGACCCCGGACAGTGCCCCGTCGGCCGCACGCTCGAACGCGTCGGCGACACCTGGAGCCTGATGATCCTGCGGGACGCCCTGCAGGGGCTGACCCGTTTCGACGAGTTCGAGAAGAGCCTCGGCGTGGCCCCCAACATCCTCACCAAGCGCCTGGCCGGACTAGTACAATCCGGCTTTCTCGAGCGGCGGCCCTATCAGGAGCGGCCGGTGCGCCACGAGTACGTGCCGACGGCGCGGGGGCGGGACTTCGCGCCGGTGCTGACCGCGCTGCTGGCCTTCGGCAACCGCCACTTCGCCGAAGAGGGGATCGCCGGCCAGCTGGTGGACGTGGCCACGGGCGAGGCGGCCGTGCCGATCGTGGTCGACGCCCGCAGCGGCCGGCCGATCGACGGCGAGGGCTTCACCTACGCGGCCGGCCCCGCCGCCGGCGAGGTGGTGCGCCAGCGGGTCGCCCGGATCGAGGCCCGGCGCGGGCGCGGCTGAAACGGCGCCTTTGGGTAATCTTCGCAAGGTTGTATGCTTCCCAGGATTGCGAAGGGCGGGAGCGCCTTCGCCGGGGAGGCGCGACCATGGACACCATCACCGCCAAGAGCGCCAACGGCGCGACCGATCCGGGCCTCGTCTCGGCCCTGGTCGAGGATGTCGCGATCGCGTCGCCGCCGGCCGACGAGGTCGCCGAGGAAGCCCCGGTCCTGGCCGCGAGCGCGGGCGCGACGGGTCCCGAGGTGAAGCTGAACTTCGTCAACCGGTCGAACGACGCCGGCAATGTGCATGTGCTGCTGTTCGGCCAGCCTCCTTCGCCGGAGCTTGACGGGATCGGGCAGGCCTGGCGGGTGATCGACAACTGCGGCCCCGGCTGGAGCCATCCGTTCACGTGGCCGGTCGCGGTCACCCTCGGCGTCGTCGATCCCGACGGCAATGTCTCGCCGCAGCTGGACATCGCCGAGGGCCAGGTCGCGGAGGTCGTCGCCGCCCCGTCCGGCACGGTGCTGAAGATCGCCGACCAGCAGGGGCCTTCGCGCGCCATCGCCCTGATGAATCAGCTGCCCCAGGGCTTCGTGGCGGCCACCGTCTTCCGCGACGGCAAGCCCTATGCGCGGGCGTCCCTCGCGCCGCACACCACCGTCACCCTGGCCTTCAAGCCGACGATCTGGATCGGCGCGGCCGCCCGGACCGAGGCGGGCGAGGCGAACGGCGGCGAGGCGATCTCGACGCTGACCGAGATCAACCTGATGGGCATCGCCGGCGCCGACATCGTGATGACGGGCGGCGGCCAGGGCGCGGACGCCAAGCCGTTCCTCTTCAGCCTGGCGAACGTCGCCTACGTCTGAGGCAGGGGCTTCGGATGCCTTCCGCGCCCCCGATTTCCATCGACAGCGGCCAAGGTTGTCCACCGTTGCTGACCGCCTTGTCAGGCGGGCGTCAGCCTGACGACCCGATGGTGCCGCTACATCCGTCGCAACCTCTCCGGAACGACGGATTTCTCGATGATCTCGCTTGTGCGGACCGCTTTGGCGCGTCCCTACACCTTCGTCGTCATGGCCGCGATGATCCTCATCGTGGGCGTGCTGGCCATTCTGCGCACGCCCACCGACATCTTCCCGGAGATCCGCGTCCCCGTCGTGGCGGTGGCCTTCACCTATAACGGCCTGTCGCCGGAAGACATGTCGGGGCGGATCCTGACGCCTTACCAGCGGGCCCTGACCACCACGGTCAACGACATCGAGCACATCGAGGCCACCTCGCTGCAGGGCATCGGGGTGGTGAAGGTCTATTTCCAGCCCGGCGCCGACATCCGCCTGGCCAACGCCCAGATCACCGCCGTCTCCCAGACCCTGCTGCGCCAGATGCCGACCGGCACCACCCCGCCGCTGGTGCTGAACTACAACGCCTCGACCGTGCCGATCGTGCAGCTGGCGCTGTCGGGCCAGGGCATGAGCGAGCAGCAGCTGTTCGACTACGGCGTCAACTTCATCCGCACGCGCCTGGTCACCGTGCCCGGCGCGGCGGTGCCGTTCCCGTTCGGCGGCAAGACCCGCCAGATCCAGGTCGACATCGACCCGCAGGCCCTGCTGTCCAAGGGGCTGTCGGCCACCGACGTCGGCGCGGCCATCGCCGCCCAGACCCAGATCACGCCGGCCGGCTTCGTCAAGATCGGCGAGTTCCAGTATTCCCTGCGGCTCAACAACGCCCCGGGCTCGGTCGACGAGCTGAACGCCCTGCCGGTGCGCACGGTCAACGGCGCCACCATCCGCCTGGGCGACGTCGCTCACGTCCGCGACGGCTCGGCCCCGCAGCAGAACGTCGTCCACGTGGACGGCCAGCGCTCGGTGCTGATGACGGTGCTGAAGTCGGGCGCGACCTCGACCATCGCCATCGTCGACGGCATCAAGGGCGCGCTGCCCGAACTGAAGGCCCAGCTGCCGGCCGAGCTGTCGATCACGCCGCTGAACGACCAGTCGACCTTCGTGAAGGCCGCCGTCGAGGGCGTGGTCCACGAGGGCGCGCTGGCCGCGGTGCTGACCTCGCTGATGATCCTGCTGTTCCTGGGCAGCTGGCGCTCGACGGTGATCATCGCCGTGTCGATCCCGCTGGCCGTGCTGGCGGCGGTGGCGGCCCTGGCCGCCTTCGGCCAGACCCTCAACGTCATGACCCTGGGCGGCCTGGCCCTGGCCGTCGGCATCCTGGTCGACGACGCCACGGTGACCATCGAGAACATCAACTGGCACCTGGAGCACGGCAAGGACGTCAAGACCGCGATCCTCGACGGCGCGGCCCAGATCGTCACGCCGGCCTTCGTGTCCCTGCTCTGCATCTGCATCGTCTTCGTGCCGATGTTCTTCCTGCCGGGCGTGTCGGGCTTCCTGTTCGTGCCGATGGCCATGTCGGTCGTCTTCGCGATGATCGCCTCGTTCCTGCTGTCGCGGACCCTGGTGCCGACCATGGCGGCCTTCCTGCTGAAGCCGCATGCCCCGCACGACCAGGAGGCGCCGTCCAAGAATCGCCTGGTGCGCTTCCAGCGCGGCTTCGAGCGGGCCTTCGCCAAGGTGCGCGACGCCTATGCCGGCCTGCTGGGCTTTGCGCTCGGCGCGCGCGGCAAGTTCGTCGCCGGCTTCCTGGCCTTCGCGGTGCTGAGCCTGGCGCTGGTTCCGTTCCTGGGCCGCAACTTCTTCCCGGCCGTGGACTCCGGCTCGATCGCCATGCACGTCCGCGCGCCCAGCGGCTATCGGGTGGAGGAGTCGGCGGCGCTGTTCGACCGCATCCAGCGCCAGGTGCGCACGATCATTCCGAACGCCGAGATCGAGACGATCGTCGACAACATCGGCCTCTCCACCAGCGGCATCAACGTCGCCTATAACGCCTCGGGCACCATCGGCCCGATGGACGGCGACATTCTGGTCAGCCTGAAGAAGGGCCACAAGCCGACCGACGACTACGTCAAGGCGCTGCGCCAGGAACTGCCCAAGGCCTTCCCGAACGCGACCTTCTCGTTCCTGCCGGCCGACGTCACCAGCCAGATACTGAACTTCGGCAGCCCCGCGCCGATCGACATCCAGGTGGCCGGCGGGGATGCGGCGACCAACCAGGCCTACGCCCAGAAGATCCTGCGGGCCATCCGCGGCGTCGAGGGCATCGCCGACGTCCGCATCCAGCAGCCCACCGGCTCGCCGCAGCTGCGCTTCGACGCCGACCGCACGCGCATCCACGCCCTGGGCCTGGACGAGCGCGACGTCACCGCCAGCCTGGCCGGCGCCGTGGCCGGCAGCGGCCAGACCGCGCCGGTGTTCTGGCTGAACCCGCAGAACGGGGTGTCCTACCCGATCGTCGCCCAGACGCCGGAATACCTGATCGACAGCTTCGAGAAGCTGGGCGCGATCCCGGTCACCGGCAGCCGCGTGCCGAACGAGGCGCCGCAGGTGCTGGGCGGCCTGGGCGCGCTGAGCCGCGGGACGACCGCGGCGGTGGTCTCGCAATACAACATCCAGCCGATGGTCAACGTCTATGCGGCCACCCAAGGTCGCGACCTCGGCGGCGTGGCGACCGACGTCCAAAAGATCCTCAAGAGCCTGGAGAAGGACAAGCCGGCCAAGGTGCGCGTCACCCTGCGCGGCCAGTACCAGACCATGAACACCGCCTTCTCCGGCATGGGCTGGGGCCTCTTGGGCGCGGTGGTGATGATCTACCTGCTGATCGTCATCAACTTCCAGTCCTGGCTGGACCCGTTCGTGATCATCTCGGCCCTGCCGGCCGCCCTGGCGGGCATCGCCTGGATGCTGTTCGCCACCGGCACGCCGCTGTCGGTGCCGGCCCTGACCGGCGCGATCATGTGCATGGGTGTGGCCACGGCCAACTCGATCCTGGTGGTCAGCTTCGCCCGCGAGCGGCTGGCGGCCACCGGCGACGCCGTGCAGGCCGCGTTCGAGGCCGGGGTCACCCGCTTCCGCCCGGTGCTGATGACCGCCCTGGCGATGATCATCGGCATGGGTCCCATGGCCCTGGCCCTGGGCGAGGGCGCCGAGCAGAACGCGCCCCTGGGCCGCGCCGTGATCGGCGGCCTGATCTTCGCCACCTGCGCCTCGCTGCTGTTCGTCCCGACCATCTTCGCCATCGTCCACGGCCGCCGCCCGCGCGCCGAGGCCCCGTCCACCGAAGGACACGTCCATGCCTGACACCCTGCCCAAGACCGATCCGCGTCGGCTGCGCCGCCTGGCGCTGGTCGGCGCCGCGGGTTTCGCCCTGATCCTGGCGACGGGAGCGGCCGCCCGCTTCATGACCGGCAAGGATTTGGCCGGCGCCAGCCAGGACGCTGGCGTCGTCACCGTCAGCGTCGTGCGGCCCACCGCCGGAGAGGACGGCGCGCTGGTGCTGCCCGGCCGCCTGCAGGCCTGGAACCAGGCGCCGGTCTACGCCCGCACCGACGGCTATCTGCGCCGCTGGTACGTCGACATCGGCCAGCCGGTGAAGGCCGGCCAGGTGCTGGCCGAGATCGACGCCCCGGAAGTCGACCAGCAGCTGGTCGCCGCCCGCGCCGCCTTGGCGACGGCGTCGGCCCAGCGCGACCTGGCCGCGGTGGGCGCGGCCCGCTGGAAGCGCCTCGTCGGCGAGAACGCCGTCTCCCAGCAGGAGGCCGACGAGAAGCAGGGCGATCTGGCCGCCCGCGAAGCCATGCGCAACGAGGCCGCCGCCAATGTGCGCCGGCTGGAAAGCCTGGCGGCCTTCAAGCGCATCGTCGCGCCGTTCGACGGCGTGGTGACAAGCCGCGACACCGACCTGGGCGCCCTGATCAGCGCCGGGGGCGGCGCGCCGTCGCCCCTGTTCACGGTGTCGGACACCCGCCGGCTGCGCCTCTATGTCAGCGTGCCCCAGAGCATGGCCGCCTCGATCCGTCCGGGCATGACCGCCAGCTTCTCGAGCCCCGACCTGCCGGGCCAGTCGTTCCAGGCGCATCTGGTGCGGGCCGCCGACGCCGTCGACGCCCAGTCGGGGGCCATGCTGGTGCAGCTGGAGGTCGACAACGCCGCCGGCCAGCTGAAGCCCGGCGCCTACGCCCAGGTCAGCCTGGACCTCGGCAAGGGCGCGGCGAGCGCGCCGGCGACCCTGCGCGTACCGGCCAACACCCTGCTGTTCCGCAAGGAGGGCACGGCCATCGCCGTGGTCGACAGCAACGGCAAGGTCCACATCCGCAAGGTCGCGATCGCCAAGGACCACGGTTCGGAACTGGAGCTGGCCGGCGGTCTGGCCGCCAACGAGTGGGTGGTCAGCAGCCCGCCCGACGCCATCGCCGACGGCGACACGGTGCGGGCCATCCAGCCCAAGCCCGCGCCCGCCAAGACGGCGCAAGCCAACGGAGGCGCCGGTGCGCGCGGCTGACGCTGTCCTGCCCCTGGCGCTGCTGAGCCTGGCGGCCTGCAGCACGGCGCCGGCCTATGCGCCGCCGGCCGTCTCGACGCCCGCCGCCTTCCGCGACACCGGGCCCTGGACCCCGGCCGTCGCCCACGCCGCCACGGCCGGCGACTGGTGGGCGGTGTTCGCCGACCCGACCCTGGCGGGGCTGGAACAGCGCCTGGCCGGCGGCAACGCCAGCCTCGCCCAGGCCCTGGCCCGCTACGACCAGGCCCGCGCCCTGGCCCGCCAGGCGCGCACGGACCTCTATCCCACGGTGGGCGTTGACGCGGGCGCCGCCAGCCAGCGCACGGTCTCGTCGGGCCGCACCGATCCGGTCGGCCTCAGCGCCTCGGCCGCCTACGAGCTCGATCTCTGGGGCCGGGTGCGCAACCAGGTCGAGGCCGGCCGCGCCGACGCGCAGGCCAGCGCCGCCGACCTCGCGGCCGTGCGCCTGAGCCTGCAGGCGCAACTGGCCGACGCCTATTTCCAGCTGCGCGGGGCCGACGCCCAGATCGCCGTGCTGGCCTCGACCGCCGACGCCTATCGCCAGGCGCTGGACCTGACCCGCCGCCGCCAGGTCGGCGGGGCGTCCAGCGCGCTCGACACCGGCCGCGCCGAGACCCAGCTGGCCACGGCGCTTTCGCAACAGGAGCAGGCCCAGGCCGACCGCGCCCTGCTGGAGCACGCCCTGGCGGTGCTGGTCGGCGAACCGGCCTCCAGCTTCTCGGTGGCCTCGGTCGAAGGGCTGTCGGACGCGCCGCGCACGCCGGTCAGCACGCCGTCGGCGGTGCTGCAACGCCGGCCCGACATCGCCGCGGCCGAGCGCCGGGTGGCCGCCGCCAACGCCCGCATCGGCGTGGCCCGCGCCGCCTGGTTCCCGACCGTGACCCTGGCCGCCAGCGGCGGCTGGCAGTCGACCGGCGGCGAGCTGCTGACCACGGCCAACCGCATCTGGGCCCTGGGCCCGGCGGCCGCGGCCCTGCCGCTGCTGGACGGCGGCGCCCGCAAGGCCGAGGTCGCCCACAGTCGCGCCGTGTTCGACGAGGCCGCCGCCGGCTATCGCCAGACCGTCCTCGACGCCTTCCGCGAGGTCGAGGACCAGATGGCGCTGGCCAACCGCCTGGCCGCCGCCCAGGCCCGCCAGGACGAGGCCGTCGACGCGGCCGCCCGCACCGCGGCCTTGGCCACGACCCGCTATCGGGAAGGCGCGGCCAGCTATCTCGACGTGGTCACCGCCCAGACCGCCGAGTTGGACGCCCGCCGCTCGGCCCTGGACCTGCGCACCCGCCGGCTGGCCGCCAGCGTGGATCTGATCCGCGCGCTCGGCGGCGGCTGGGCCGGCGGGGAGGGCGCCTAAGGCTTCGCCGCAGCCGCCGGCTGGGGCTTGGGATACCAGAGCGCGTTGACGATCACCCAGCGCTCGCCGAACCGGCCAAGGTTCAGGTGGTCGACGAACCACGGCGTCTCCACCCTCGCCACCGCCACGTTGCCGGCGATGTCGAGCACCCGCACGCTGCGGTCCCATTGCTCGCGCGGGGTCTTCAGCGCGCCTTGCCGGGTCAGGCCCGCCAGTTCGTCGCGGTTCATGCGCCGAAGGCCGAGGGTTTCGTCCGGATCCGGCCGCGAGCGGATGGCGCGCTTGGCGAGGTCCGGGTGCAGCGAGCGGGTGACGCGCGCCACGTCGCCTTCCAGCTGGCCGTCCACATAGTCGTAGGCCACCGCCTCGACCGCCTTCACCGCCGCCGGATCGAGCGCCTGCGGCGCGACGGCCGCCGGTTGGGCTGGAGTGGCGGCAGGCGGCGGGGCCGATCCGTCGAGGGCTATGGCGGTGAGCAGGGCGGCGATCATGGGCGTCTCCGAGTTGCGGTGAGGGGGCCTGTCAGTCGACCGGGCGGGTCCAGACGAGGGCGGCGAGGTCCTTGAGCTTCAGGTCGATCTCCTCGCCCTCGGGCGTGCCGTACTGGAAGCCCTCCAGGCAGGTCGGAAAGCCGTCCTCGAGCCAGAGGACGAACCCCATCAGCAGGGTCTTGCCGTCGACCGCGACCTCGGCGGTCGGCCCCTCGAGCGTGCGCGTGGGCCAGACGACGGGCGGCTGGCCCTTGTCGACGTCGAAGCAGGTGTAGAAGCCGTGGCCGGTGTTTTCGCGCTCGGCCAGCCGCATCGTCGCCAGCAACGAGCGCAGCTGGCGCGCGATGGCCGGCCGTCCATCGCAGATCGCGCCGAGCGCGGCCTTCTCAAGATCCGTGAAACCCGACATGCGGCCCCCCTGGGGCGAACCTTAGCGCCAAGGTTGCGAGCCGCCTATGGGGGCTGCGCAGGGCTCAGGCTTGGACCGGTTCGATCCTGCGAACGGTGGGCTCCTGCGGCTCGCCGCTCGCGACCGTCCCGCCGGGCAGGACGAAGCCGATCAGAACCTCGCCGTCCTCGCAGCGGGCGAACACCGTGCCGCCGTGCATGGTCACGATCGCCTTGACCACGGCCAGGCCCAGGCCGTGGACGTCGTGGCTGTGCTCGCGGGCTCGGTCGAGGCGATAGAAGCGGTCGAACAGCCGCGCCAGGTGCGCCTCGGGGATCGGGCCGCCGCGATTGCGCACGCCCAGGCAGACCTTGCCGTCCTGCGGCTCGATGGTCACGCGCACGGTCTTGCAGTCGACGCCGTGGCGGATGGCGTTGTCGAGCAGGTTGGTCACCGCCCGGCCCAGCAGCGAGGCGTCGGCCGCCACCATGCCGTCGCCGACCACTTCCAGCCGCACGCCGGCGTCCTCGAACAAGACGTCCAGGAAGTCGGCGGTCTTGTGGGTCAGGCCAGCCAGCGACACGGGTTCGAGATTGGCCGCCAGCGCGCCCTGGTCGGCCCGGGCCATGAACAGCATGTCGTTGATGATGCAGCGCAGGCGGTCCAGCTCTTCCAGGTTCGAGTGCAGCACCTCTTCCAGCTCGCCGGTGTCGCGCGGGCGCGACAGGGCGACCTGGGTCTGGCCGATCAGGTTGCCCAGCGGCGTGCGCAGTTCGTGGGCGACGTCGGCGTTGAACGAGGCCAGGCGCTCGTAGGCGTCCTGCAGGCGGTCCAGCGCGCCGTTGAAGGCGGTCATCAGGCCCACCAGTTCGGTCGGCAGGTTCTGGGTCGGCATGCGCAGGCCAAGGTCGTTGGGGTTCAGCGCGCGGGCGCGCTGCGACAGCCGGTCGACGGGGGCCAGGCCCTTGCGGGCGACCCACCAGCCCAGCAGGCTGACCAGAGCGATCGTCACCAACGACACGGCCAGCACCCCGACGCCCAGCACCTTGCGCGAGGCGTCGAACGGCGCGGTGTCGGCGGCGATCACCAGCCGCACCTCCGGCCGCTCCAGATAGGGCGGCACGCGGCGGGTCAGCGTCATGTAGCGCCTGCCGTCGAAATGGATCAGGTCGACGCCGTCGCGCGCCCGGGCCAGGGCGTCATCGGGGGCGAAACGGAAGCGGGCGTCGGGGCAGTCGACGCGGTAGCGGACGCCGCCGTTGGCCGGGGTGAACGACTCCAGCTTGTCGCCCAGCATCGGCCAGCGCTTGGGATCGCCGGCGTGGCGGATCATCGCGTCGATGATCTCCATGCGGGCGTTTAGCTCCTCGGCCTGGTGGCGGCGCAGCTCCAGGCTCTGGAAGCCGAAGATCGCCACGCCCGCCAGCACCGACACCAGGGTCGTGGCGATCGCGAACATCAGGGCCAGGCGCCCGGCTATGGACTTGGGCGCGATGGAGGCGGGGGTCATTCTGGGCTTCCGTCGGGACGGTGCTCGAGCACGTAGCCCATGCCGCGCACGGTGTGCAGCAGCTTGGTCTCGAACATGCCGTCGATCTTGGCCCGCAGGCGCTTGATGGCCACCTCGACGACGTTGGTGTTGGTGTCGAAATTGATGTCCCAGACCAGCTCGGTGATGATCGTCTTGGAGACGATCTGCGACTGGCGACGGCCGAGCACCGCCAGCAGGGCGAACTCCTTGGCCGTCAGGTTCAGGCGGCGACCGGCGCGGGTGGCGCGGCGGGCCAGCAGGTCCAGGTGCAGGTCGCCGACGGTGATGGTGGTGGCCTCGCCGCGACCGCGACGGGTGATCGCCTGCAGGCGGGCCAGCAGTTCCAGGAACGAGAACGGCTTGACCAGGTAGTCGTCGGCCCCGGCGCCCAGGCCGCGCAGGCGGTCGTCGACGCTGTCGCGGGCGGTCAGCATGATCACCGGCGTCTGGCGGGTCTGGCGCAGGCGTTCCAGCATGGCCACGCCATCCAGGCCCGGCAGCATGCCGTCCAGCACGATGGCGTCGTAGTCGAGGGTCTGGGCCAGGTGCAGGCCGTCTTCGCCGTCGCCGACGAAGTCGACGGAATAGCCCTGCTCCGTCAGCCCCTTGCGCAGATAGGCGACGGTCTTGGGTTCGTCCTCGACGATCAGGATCTTCATGGTGGCGGCGGCCCGGCGGCGCGGTGTTCGTGCGGCGGAGGCGGAAGGCCTCCTCGAACAGCTTTGATACAGCGTCCTCGCGCCGACCGCCACGGCTGGGGCGGGAAGGGGGCTCGGTGGCGGCCGGGCGAGAACTAAAGCCTAGGTGCCAGAGCGCTCCGGTCGCCAGGCTGACGCCAGCATGACATTTCTGACCGAAAGGCTCCGGCCGCTTCGATGTGCGCCATCGTCAATTGCGAAGCTCTTCGATTCATGTCCAGGTTGCGCCCGGTTTCGGCGCGAGGGGCGCGTCGCGAGCACGGGGCGAGTGATGGCGATCTGGACGATCGAGGTGGTCAACGAGACCGGAGCGGCCAAGGATTTCTTCGTCTACAGCGAGCCGCCCAAGGTGCGGTTCTCCGGCCAGGCGGTCGCCGTCCATCCGTGCGCCTGGATCACCTATCCTGGCATCCCGCCCGGTGATCGCCGACGCTCGACCTTCAGCGAGAGCATCGTCATCTTCGTGGACATGAGCGGCGCCAAGCCCGCGCCTGGCGTGGTGCTGACCGGCGCTGCGAGCGTTCACGTCGACGCCCGGGCGCGCGACCGCGTCGACCTGCTCAACGATCCCGCCATCTTCGGGCCCGTGGAGCATAACCGGTCGGGCTACGGCACGGTCTCGCTGCACATGCCCGACCGGCTGGACGGCGGCCCGCTCCCGCCGCCCTCGACGATCGGACTGGGCAAGTACGGAGACAGCGACATGGAGGTCCCGATCGCCGGCTTTCCGCCACAGGCCGGCGGGGTGTTCGTGATCGAACCGTCGCGCCGCTTCCATCTTGCCGAGGGGCGTCCCCTGCGCGGCGAGACGCTGGCGCTGCATCCGCCGTCGCTGGTCGCCATCGACTTCGACCAGGACAAGCTGACGGCGACGATCGTGGCCAAGGCCGACGGGACCTTCGCCGTCAGCTACGAGCCCATCTGATCGAGCGGAGGCGAGCATGGCGGTCTGGACGATCGAGATCGTGAACGGCGGCGCCAGGGCCCGCAGCTACGCGCTGCTGCCCGCGCCGCCGGACGTCACCCTGGACGGCGCGCCGGTGGCGGTATGGCCCTCCGTCTGCGCGCCCTTCGACTATGTCGAGCCGAACGAGCCGCGCACCACCACCTTCAGCGAGGCCGTCCAGGCCTTGATCGCCTTTCCTGCCAAGGTGGAGGTCGACCGGGTGATCAAGGGGCCGTTCACGGCGCCGGTGAACCCGCTGGCCCGCGACCTCGTCACCATCACCCACATGGACGATCATGGCGGCGTTCGGGACTTCGCCCATGATCTGGCCTCAGGCGCAGCCGAGCCTGGCCACTTCGCGATCCGCACCAAGGCCGACTTTCCAGGAGGCGATGGGCCGGAAGTCGACGGGGTGGTGCTGGGCATGACCAAGCAGATCGACAGCAACGAGCCCGTGCCGGCGGCGGTGTTCACGGCTCGGCCGCACGTCACCTACCAGATCCGGCCGCGGCCGGTGTTCCACCTGGTCGAGGGGCGCTATGTGCGCGGCAAGGTGCTCGACCTGTCGGCCAGGGGCGGCGCGGTCATCGACTTCACGGGCCGCGAGCGCGCCAAGGCCACCGTCGTCCATGCGGCCGACGGCGGCTTCTCGGTAAGCTACGAAGCGATCTAGCGTCGAGGGCGCGGCGCGTCAGTCGACGCAGATCGCGCCCGTCGCCTTGCCGTTCACGACCTTGGCGTAGCAGCCGAACTGCACGTTCGAGCGCTTGCACTGGCCGGTCACCGGGGCGTCGTTGGGTTCGAGATTGCCCTCGACGATGCAGCCGCCCTGGCACTGGGCGTTGTCGGTGCAGGCCTTGCCGGCGTCGGCGTAGGGCACGACGCAGGTGGGCAGGCCTCGGCGGCCGACCGTCTCGATCTGGCCGCCGCGGGCGGCGCAGGTCTCGGCGGTGTCGCTGCCCGAGGCGGCCTGCGCGGGTCCCGACGCGGGCCCCTGGGGCGGGGCCGTGGGGGCGCAGGCGGCCAGGGTCAGCAGGGCGGCGGCGATCAGCGGCAGGCGCATCTGGAACACTCTTTCGATACTCTCGCCGCTAGGACGATCAGCCCATGAACGCCGGCAGCCAGGCTTCGTTCGCCTCGCGCAGCTTGGCCAGCGGGATCGAGAACAGGTCGGTCGAGGCGAAGGCCTCGCCGCCGGCCACGCCCGCGATGTTGGCGTGCACGCCGGCTTCCTTGGCCGCTTCCAGCAGGGCGTCCGGATCGGGCGTCGCCACCAGGTAGCGGGCCTGGTCCTCGCCGAACAGGTAGGGGTGGGCGTGGGCGTGGCTGGTGGCGTTCAGGGTGACGCCGACCTTGCTGGCCAGGGCGATGTCGGCCGCGGCGACCAGCAGGCCGCCGTCCGACAGGTCGTGCACGCCGGCCACCAGGCCCGAGCCGATCAGGCCACGGACGAAGTCGCCGTTCTTGCGCTCGACGGCCAGGTCGACCGGCGGCGGGGCGCCGTCCTCGCGGCCCAGGATCTCGCGCAGATAGATCGAGGCGCCCAGTTCGCCGTGCGTTTCGCCGATCAGCACCAGGGTGTCGCCCTCGGCCACGTTGCCGAAGCCCGTGCGCAGGTCGTAGTCGGCCAGCAGGCCGACCGCGCCGACGGTCGGGGTCGGCGGAATGGCGACGCCGTTGGTCTCGTTGTAGAGGCTGACATTGCCGCTCACGACCGGGAAGTCGAGCGCGCGGCAGGCCTCGGCCATGCCGTCGGTGGCGCGCACGATCTGGCCCATGGTCTCGGGCTTTTCGGGGCTGCCGAAGTTGAGGTTGTCGGTGATGGCGATCGGCAGCGAGCCGGCGGCCGTCAGGTTGCGCCAGGCTTCGGCGACGGCCTGCTTGCCGCCTTCGTACGGGTCGGCCTGGACGTAGCGCGGGGTGCAGTCGCTGGTGACCGCGACGGCCTTGCCGGTGCCGTGGATGCGCACGATGCCGGCGTCGCAGCCGGTGGCGCTGTCTTCCAGGGTGTCGGCCATCACGTGGCGGTCGTACTGCTCCCACAGCCAGCGCTTGGAGGCCATGTCGGGGCAGCCCAGGACCTTGAGCACGGCCGCTTCCCAGTTCTCGGGCGCGGGCACGTGGCCGGGATCGAGGCGGGCGTCGACCTTGGGCTCGGTCCAAGGGCGGTCATACAGCGGCGCGTCGTCGAACAGCGGGGCCAGCGGCACGTCGCAGACCGTCTCGCCGTGGTGCTTGAGCACCAGGCGGCCGGTGTCGGTGGTGTAGCCGATGACGGCGGCGTCCAGGCCCCACTTCTCGAAGATGGCGTGGCCGTCCTGCTCGCGGCCGGGCTTGAGGACCGCCAGCATGCGCTCCTGGCTTTCCGACAGCATCATCTCGTAGGCCGACATGCCGGTTTCGCGCTGCGGGACCATGTCCATGTTCAGCTCGATGCCGACGCCGCCCTTGCCGGCCATCTCGACCGACGACGAGGTGAGGCCCGCCGCGCCCATGTCCTGGATCGCCGCGACCGCGCCCGTCGCCATCAGCTCCAGCGTGGCTTCGATCAGCAGCTTCTCGGCGAAGGGGTCGCCGACCTGGACGGTCGGGCGCTTTTCTTCCGAGTCCTCCGAGAACTCGGCCGACGACATGGTCGCGCCGTGGATGCCGTCGCGGCCTGTCTTGGAGCCGAAATAGACGACCGCCAGGTTCGGGCCCGGGGCGGCCGAGTAGAAGATGCTGTCGGCCTTGGCCAGGCCCACGCACATGGCGTTGACCAGGATGTTGCCGTTGTAGCCCTTGTGGAAGTTCGTCTCGCCGGCGACGGTGGGCACGCCCACGCAGTTGCCGTAGCCGGCGATGCCGGCGACCACGCCATCGACCAGGCGCTTGGTCTTGGGGTGGCCCGGCTCGCCGAAGCGCAGGGCGTTCAGAAGGGCGATGGGGCGCGCGCCCATGGTGAAGACGTCGCGCATGATGCCGCCCACGCCCGTCGCCGCGCCCTGGTAGGGCTCGATGTAGGACGGGTGGTTGTGGCTCTCCATCTTGAAGATGATCGCGTCGCCGTCGTCGATGTCGATGACGCCGGCGTTCTCGCCGGGACCGCAGATCACCCGCGGGCCGCTGATCGGGAACTTCTTCAGCTGGTTCTTGGACGACTTGTACGAGCAGTGCTCGGACCACATCACCGAAAACACGCCCAGCTCGACGAGGTTGGGCTCGCGGCCCAGACGGTCGAGGACGACCGCATATTCCTCGGGCTTCAGGCCGAACTCGGCGGCCGTATCGGCCATGGATTTCGCGGGGGCGTTGGTCGGTGCGCTCATGGGCGCGCCTTCTAGCGCGGCTGGGGGGATTCCGCTATATTCTAGAAAGCTGAAGGTGGTTCTAGAAATGGGCATCAGCATCAAGCGCGCCGAGACGGAAGCCCTGGCCCGCCAGGTGGCCGAAGCCACGGGCGTCAGTTTGACGGACGCGATCCACAACGCGCTGGCCGATACGCTGAAGGCGCTGGGGCTTGAGCCCGAGATTTCCGATGAGCGCCGAAGGGAGATCCAGGCCTTTTTCGCGGAACTCGACGCCATGCCGCGCAACGATTTGACCCGCGAGGAGATCGAAGCCGACATGTATGGCGAGTTTGGCGAGCCGATCTGATGGTCGTCGACTCGTCGGCGATCTACGCGATCATTGCCGGGGAGCCGGAACGGGAACAGCTGTCTGACGTGCTGGATGCGGCGAGCAGAGCCTGGGTTTCGGCAGCGACGCTTACCGAGTGCGTCGTCGTCATGTTGGGCAAGAAGACGCCGGGTGATCCCGTCGCGATCCTGGAGCGCTTCATTCGGATCTATCGCCTGAAGGTCGTTCCCGTCGACGAGGCGCAATGGAGACTTGCCGCGGAAGCGCTGAGCCGTTTCGGCAAGGGCCGGCATCCGGCCCGCCTGAACTACGGCGACAGCTTTTCCTATGCCCTGGCCAGGTCGCTTGACGCGCCGCTGCTCTTCAAGGGCGATGACTTCGCCCATACCGACATCCGCCCGGCGCTCTGACGCCAGGCGCGAAAACTTCCGCGAAAACAGAAGCTAAGCAGGAACTAAGGCAGCTGCGCAGGAGGAACGCGGCGAGTCTTCGGCCCGTTCTTCATCCCGTGCGCATCGCAGCGCGCGGAACGAAGAGGAGTAAAGCCCATGGGCGAGCAAACCCGCAATCCGCAGCAGCAACAGCAGAACCCGCAGCGACAGGCTCCGGGCCAGCAACAGCAGCAGCGCCAGAACGAGCAGGGCCGCAACCCGGGCGGCCAGGAAAATCAGCCGGAGCGCGATCGCGACCGCTGATCTGACGCTTTAGCGCATTTTCTGACGACGAACCGGTACCCACTTCGTCGGAAAATGCTCTGGCGAGCGTTAGCAGCGCTCCATCGGAGGAAGGGTCGGCGTTCGCTCCGCCGGCCCTTTTCCGTGGGCGGTCGGTCAGGCGCTCTGGAAGACGCTGCGGAACAGGATCGCGCCGTCTTCCGAGCCGAGATCGGCGTCGAACGAGCGGTCGGGGTGGGGCATCAGGCCCAGGACGTTGCCGCCGGCGTTGACGATGCCGGCGATGTCGCGGGCCGAGCCGTTGGGGTTGTCCTTGTAGCGGAAGACCACCTGGCCCTCGCCCTCGATGCGGTTCAGCGTCTCTTCGTCGGCGAAGAAGTTGCCCTCGCCGTTGCCGACGGTCATCACCGCGTCGCGCTGCTCGCCGAAGGCGGCGGTGAAGCGGGTCTGGCTGTTGACGATGTCGAGTTCGACCGGCTTGCAGATGTACTTCAGCTTGGCGTTTCGCAGCAGGGCGCCGGGCAGCAGGCCCACTTCCGTCAGCACCTGGAAGCCGTTGCAGATCCCCACGACGGCCACGCCCTTGTTGGCGGCCGAGACCACCTCGCGCATCACCGGGCTCTGGGCGGCCATGGCGCCGCAGCGCAGGTAGTCGCCATAGGAGAAGCCGCCGGGCAGAACGATCAGGTCCAGGTCGTCCGGCAGGGCCGTCTCCTGGTGCCAGACCATTTCGACGCGGGCGCCGGTGGAGCGTTCGACCGCGACCTTGCAGTCACGATCGCAGTTGGAACCAGGGAAGACGACGACGGCGGCTTTCATGGCGCGGGCCTGTAGCACCGTTCGAGCGGAATGTCAGGGGGCTGGACCCTTTTAAGCCCGCGTGATGTCGCGCACCGCCGCCAGGGCGCGGTCGACCTCGGCGGGGTTGTTCATGATGCTGGGCGTCAGGCGCACGTGCTGCACGGCGTAGGGGGCGGCCGCACCCCCCGAGCCGAATAGGAAGCCCCTGCGATCCACGCGCATCGTCGTCATCCCAGCCTTGCCGGAAACCGGCGCTGCGGGAACGCGGTGCGGGTCTAGCGGTTCACGGCGCCGCTTGGATGGTCAGGCGCATTCGTCCAGCAGCGGCGACACCTTGTCTCCAGCCGGAGCGGGGAAGGGCTGTCGGAAGGTGAAGGCCGCCGGCGTCGGCCCGTGGACGGCCAGCAGGGCCAGCTTCTTCATCGCTTCCTCGATGGTGGGGCGATGGCCGGCTGGGACCCACCACAGGGCCATGTGCGGGCGCTCTGACGGTTCGAACCATTCGCGTCGCCGCCGCATGATCTCGACGTGGGCCGAGCGGTAGACATAGGCGCCCAGCGACGGGATGTCGGTCCAGGTCGACATGTTGGGGATCAGCTGCGGATCGCCATCGATGGAAAGGTCGGTGGCGTTGTTCCCGTCGCCCTTCAGCCGCCAAACGAAGCCGGGCGAGCTTTCGGCCAGCAGGTTGATGCGGTCGAGGTTGTCGGCGAAGTCCTTGATCGACGGATGGTCGATCGGCGCCTTCAGGCGGCCGATGTTGACCTGGGCCAGCTCGAATGCCGCCATGACGTCCTCCCGGTTGTGCTTGCCCTGGGAGGTAGGCGCCGCGATGGCGGCGCGAAAGGGGTCAGGCCCGGATCTGGCCCGCCAGCGTCTCGAACACCTCGGCCTCGTCCCACAGTCGGTGGGCGTGGCTCAGCACGATGCGGCCGTCGGCGGCGGTTACGGCCAGGTCGATGCGGTGCTGGTTGACGGTCGCTGGGCCGAAGCCGACGCCCAGCTCGAAATGGGCCTGCAGCGGATCCAGCGGGCCGGTGGTGCGCAGGAGGCGGCAATGGGCGTCGAAGGGAAAGCCCCGGTCGCGACCGTAGGCCTCCAACTGGCGCGGCGTGTCGTAGGCCGGGTCGTAGGTGAAGGCCGCCACGACGGCCCGCTCGGCCAGGCCCGCCGCCCTCAGTCGCGCCTTCACGGCCGCCAGCCGCGAGATGGTCAGCGAGCACTTCTGCGGATTCATGCACCGCGTGTAGAAGAAGGCGATGGCGGCGGGGCGTCCGGCGAAAAGGTCGGCGAACCGCATCACCGCCCCTGACTGGTCCTGGATCGGCAGGTCGTCGATGGCGCCGGGAGCTGCGGCGGGAGCCACGGGAAGCGTGCTCGACCGGCCGCCGCAGCAGCCTTTCGGCGCGGCCGCCTCGGCCGTGGCTATGGCCTGGGCCAAGGCCGCCGTCACCGCCGCCGACCAGCCGCCCTCGGCCCGCAGCACGCGCAGTCGAGACACGGCTGGCGCGCCATGCCGGGCCATGGCCAGCACGATCTCCGTGACGGCGCCGAGGGGAGGGCGCAGGTCTGGCGAGGTCGGGGCGTCCGTCGATCGAATGCGCGAGGCGGCGGCCGCCAGCAGGTCGAGCGCCTCGGCCGGCGGGGCCTCGGCGCCGGCCAGCGCCCGGGCCGCCCCGGCCACCACCAGCGGGTTCAGCCCCGTCTCGAGCTCGGCCAGCACCTGGGGCAGGGCCGACGACAGCAATCCGGCCTTGGCGAAGCCCGCCAGCACCCGTCCGCGCAGGCGCTCGGCCTCGGCCGTTCCCCGTCCGCGATAGAGCGGCGCGTCCTCGGCCAGCAGGCGGGTCAGGGCCGCGGGCGCATCGGGCGCGGCGAGGGCCCGGTCGATGGCCGCCTCGGCCTCGTCGAGCGACGCGGCCGGCGGCGCGGCGTCGATCGAGATTCCAGCCGGCATCTCAGGCGTCCGATCCGGGCTTGATGCGCGAAAGCAGGGCCGAGAAGGCGTTGGACGCCAGCTTCTCGCCGATCGCCTTGGCCGAGGCGCGCACCGCCGGGTTGCTGAGCAACTGCTCGGCGATCGGGCTGCGGGCCAGGCCGTTCAGCGCCGTGGCGCGGATGTCGTCGAAGTCGTGGTCGTCGACGGCGATCTGCTGGGCCACCTTCTGGAACAGGTTCTCGTTCAGCTTCTGCAGGCCGACGGCGCTGATCTGGCGCACTTCCTTGAACTCGTCCTTGTCGCGCATGAAGCGGGCGAAGAGGTCGGCCGCGTTCGGATCGGCGGTCAGGGTGCGCAGCGCGGCCACACGGGCCTCCAGGTCCTTGTCGCGCTCCAGGACCAGCCGCGCGAGCGGGGTCACGGCGCTGTGCTCGTCGAGGCTGAGGAACTCCAGGGCGCTGGCCGCCGAGACCAGGGCCTTGGCCGGATCCTTGAGACCGTCGGCCAGAACCTTCTGCGCGACGTCGTCCTTGGCCGCGCTCAGCCATTCCAGCGCCAGGCGCCGCAGGGCCGGGGCGTCGTCGGTGACCAGCTTGTGCAATGCGGCGATGTAGTCGGCGCGATAGCGATCGAACGCCTGGCCCAGGAATGTAGCCGCATGCACCTGCTCGAGCGCGGCCTGCCGGTCGTCCTCGGGGGCCTTGGCGTCGGTGGCGACGGCGAGCAGGGACGGAATGTCCGCCTCGGCGTCCACGTCCGCCCCGGCCGCCCGCAGCCCCTCGGCGAAAGGCGTTTCGGCGTTGAGCTGGGCCTCGTACTGCCGGCGATATTCACTGGCCTTCATCGGTCTGGCTCCCTCGTCACGCGGCTTCGAACGGGACGTCGTCATAGGCGAAGCCCTGGTCGCGGCCCGAACGGACGCCCAGGTAGTCGAGCATGACGCCCACCGTGGGCTTGGGGCCGGGCTGCTTGGTGACGGGCGAATCCCTCAACGGCCCGCCCGGCGCCGTCGGCGGGCGCTGTCCGCCGGTTTCGCCGTTCCACGGCCACATGGTGTCGGGCAGCCGGTGGCCGAGCGATCCGCCCGCCTGGAAGGCGTTCGGATCGGCGGTGTCGAAGCGCCGGTTGGCCCACTGCCACTTGGCCCACAGCCGGTCGACATTGCCGTGCAGCAGGAAGAACAGCGGGTCCTTGGCGGCGGTTGGGATCGAGCTGATGAAGCCCGAGAAGCTGACGTGGGCCGGCCCGTGCGGCGCGCTTTCCATCGCTCGCAGCTGGCCGAAGCTGGGCCCCAGGCCGAGGGTCTCGGGCTCGGTCAGCACATAGCCCCGGCCGGCGCGGCGGGACGGCGGGGCGCCGCGAACGTCGAAGTTGGGCCGGCGCATCACGCCGGTGAAGCTGTCGGTGGACCAGTGCTCGAGCGGATGGCCGGGCGGGAACCGCACCAGGTCGCCGGCGGTGGGCGAGGCGGCGGGCATGCCCAGGAAGTGCGCGTCGAAGATGTTGGGCGCCGGCTTGTCGAAGCGCCAGTAGGGCAGGGCGACGCTGGGATCGACGGCCTGCAGTTCCCGCTCCAGGTCCAGCAGGTACGAGCGATGCCAGGGCAGGAAGGCCGGGCCGCCATGGGCCTCGCGGGTGGAGAGGTTGGTGTGCATGTCGCGGAACGCCCGGAATGGGCCCGCCCCCGCGTTGTTCAGCCGGGCCAGCGCCACCAGGAAGCGGTCGCGTTCGGCCGGGGTCAGGGTCTGGGCGTCCTTGCGGATCCGCACCATCAGCGGCAGCGTGCCGACGACGGCGCCGCCGACGCGGGCCTTGATCCCGGCGTCGCCATAGCTCTTGCTGGGCTCGCCGAACTCGCCGGCCACCCAGAACAGCACGGGTTCTCCGTTGCGGGGAAGGCGCAGGCGAAGGCTGGACTCGCCGTCGTGCCGGCGCTGGGTGTCGAACACCACCTTGCCGCCGCCGGGCGTGCCGCCGTTCTCGAGCAGGACGTCGACGTCGCCGCCGGCGCCGCCGTCGATCACCCGCGCCGTGGCCTTGACCGGCGCCCAGGTCAGGAACGCCCGGCCGTCGGGCAGTTCGCCCTCGATGTCGATCTCAACACGCATCACGCCCGTCCCCCGTGTCGCGCGCGTCTCGCGCCGCTGGAAATCCATCCCTGCGCCAGCAGGCCCAGGCCGTGGCCGGCGACCATGGCCGCCAGCATCGCCGCGACGGTCGCGCCCAGGCTCTCGCCGCCCCAGGCTGGCAGGGCCCCCAGGCCGGCCATGGCCAGCAGCATGCCGCCGAACGCCAGGCCCGAGGCGAGCAGCGCCCGGTTCCGCGCCGCCGCCTCGGCGCGCCACAGCCTGATCCGCGCCAGTCCCGTGCAGCAGCCCGCCAGCGCTCCGGCGATCATGCCCAGATGTCCGAGGTCGCAGACGGCCCAGAAGGCCGGGCCATAGCCGCCCGAGCGGGTGCACAGGCCGGAAAGCAGCGCGCCCGCGCCGTTGGCCCAGTCAGCCGCAACGCCCAGCACCAGGCCCAGCCCGCAGCCGATCAGCTGCGGCAGGGTGACCCTCAGCGGCGCGGCCGCGCAGGGCTCCGGGCGGGCGAGGTCTTGGCACATCGGCGCGCGACTTCAGGGTATCGGCTGCGAATGCAACCTATGATGAACTAGCTCACGCTGGAGCTTGGTCGTCAATAAGGCGTAACGGCGTTCTTCGATGTGCGCTGAATCACAACCGAAAGTCGACTTGGCGCGAGCCCCTCAGACCACCGTCAGCCGGGGTGCGGCGTCGCGCCAGGGCGCCAGCAGGGCGTCGCAGCGTTCGACTTCGACGTCGCGCACCCAGTCGCGAAAGCGCCAGTAGGTCGGCGCCAGGCGTTCGGGGGTGACAGCCATCGGGGTCATGCCCTTGGCGTCGTAGAACTCCAGCGCCAGCCCCGTCTCGAAATCGACGATCCCGACCGACAGGTTGATAAGGCCGCGCTTCTGGAAGCCGCCGACCGCGGCCAGCAGGAAGGGAGCCAGGGCGTCGCCCGTGGCGGGGGTCTCGACATAGGCGAGGTTCCACCACCAGTCGGGGGCGTCGTCGGGATCCGGCCGCAAGCGCCAGGCCGGCTGGCGCGGCAGGTCGAAGCCCAGGTGCGACAGACGCTTGAACGGCGGCTTTTCGTGAGAGCTCCAGCCCAGTTCCAGGGTCACGCGCTCGGAGCGGCCGAACATCGCGGCGACGACCGTGCGGGCGGTGTCGAGCTCGCGCAGCAGGCGGGCGGACGGGGTGAAGGGCTGGGGAAGACGGTCGGGGGCCGTGGCGTCGGGGATCAGTTCGATCCGCGTCCAGGCCGGCCCCCGGAAATCGTGCAGGCGCTCGACGCCGAAGACGTCGAGCATCCGCTGGCGGGTGGGATGGAGGCTTGCCTCTCCCACGATCCGCCTCAGGCGATGTCGATGCGGTAGCTTTCGATGACCGTGTTGGCCAGCAGCTTCTCGCACATGGACTTGACCTCGGCCTTGGCGGCCTCGGCGTCCGTGGCGTCGAGGTCGAACTCGATGACGCGGCCGACGCGGGCGTCCTTCACCGACGGCCAGCCCAGGCCATGCAGGGCGTTCTCGACGGCCTTGCCCTGGACGTCGAGCACGCCGGGCTTCAGGAACACGTGGACGGTGGCTTTCAACGCAAAATCTCCCCAGCGACGCCTCAAGCATCGCGACGCCTCCCGCGGGGAGGCGTCCTGACTGACCTTAGTGCACGCCGCCTTGGATGACGGTGGGCATTTCCTTCATGATGCCGAGGCGGCGGGCCACTTCGGTGTAGCTCTCGATGACGTTGCCGAGGTCGCGACGGAAGCGGTCCTTGTCCAGCTTCTCGTTGGTGGCGGCGTCCCACAGGCGGCAGCTGTCGGGGCTGATCTCGTCGGCCAGGATGATGCGCGAGAAGTCGCCCTCGTAGACGCGGCCGAACTCGATCTTGAAGTCCACCAGCGTGATGCCGACGCCGCTGAACAGGCCCGACAGGTAGTCGTTCACGCGCAGCGCCATGGCCATCATGTCGTCGATCTCCTGGGTGGCGGCCCAGTTGAACGCGGTGATGTGCTCTTCGGAGACCATCGGGTCGCCGAGCTTGTCGTCCTTGTAGTAGAACTCGATGATCGAGCGCGGCAGCGGCTGGCCTTCGGTCAGGCCCAGGCGCGTGGCGATCGAGCCGGCGGCGATGTTGCGCACGACGACCTCGAGCGGAACGATCTCGACTTCCTTGATCAGCTGCTCGCGCAGGTTCAGGCGGCGGATGAAGTGGTTCTGGACGCCGATCGCGTTCAGGCGAGTCATGATGTACTCGCTGATGCGGTTGTTGATCACGCCCTTGCCTTCGAGGACGGCCTTCTTCTGCGCGTTGAACGCGGTGGCGTCGTCCTTGAAATACTGGATCAGGGTGCCGGGCTCGGGGCCCTCGTACAGGATCTTGGCCTTGCCTTCGTAGATCTTCTTGCGACGGGTCATGGCTCTCGTCGAGGCCCTTCCTGCGAATAAGCGCGCCGTCCTTGCCCGGAAGACTCCCGAGAAAACGAAAAGCGCGCGCGGCGGATAGCTGCGCGCGGCGTTCGACTCAAGGCCGCTCACTGAAAAATGTCCGCTGGAACCTACCCGAACGCCGGCTTTTCCGCAAACGCGGCCTGCCATCGTGGTAAACCTTCGCCCTGCGGCGTCGCGGGCGATTGCCCCCCGTCGCTGGGCGGGATATGGAGCCGCCACAAGAACACTTCGTCTCGCGGACACGCCATGTTCGCAGGGGACGAAACCGAACTACTCTCTTACACTGGAGCACCGTACTACCGCCCTGGGTTGCACCCGTCCGGCGGCAGGCGCTTCGGGAAACTTGGGGCTTTCATGACGACCTTCGACGACCGCGAGCAGGCTTTCGAACGCAAGTTCGCGAACGACCAGGAGCTGGAGTTCAAGGCCACCGCGCGCCGCAACCGCCTGCTGGGCGAATGGGCCGCCGGCCTGATGGGCCTGGCCACGGTCGAGGAATACGCCCGCGCCGTCGTGAAGTCGGACTTCGAGCAGCCCGGCGACGAGGACGTGTTCCGCAAGGTCTTCGAAGACCTGAAGGGCTCGGGCGTCGCGGCGTCGGAAGGCGAGGTCCGCATGAAGATGGCCGAACTGCTGGCCTTCGCCCGCGAGCAGCTGCGCGCCGGCGAGTAAGCCGGTCCGCCGAAAGGCGACCACGAAGAGGCCCGGCCCGGTTCGCACCGGCCGGGCCTTTTTCTTTGGCCGCTATCGCGCATCTGTGAACTTGCGCACCTCTGGGTTGTTAAAAAACTGCAATCGTCCTCAGGCTTTATCGGGCGGCGAATTCGCCCGTGAGGCGCATCGTCGACAACGGGGCGGCGATCAAGCGACCGCTCCGATAACCGGAGGACGCAAACATGGCTGACGACGTCGGCAACCTGCATTCCCAATCGGCCGAGATCGGTCCGGTCGGCCTCTACCTGGTCAAGGTCGTGGTCGGTAACGTCGGCACGCCCGGCGCTCCGATCGTCAACCTGGCCCTGACCGTCGACGCGCCCTCGGGCCACGTCAGCGGCATCGCCGAGATCAACCAGGCGGTCATCGGCGGCCAGCACCGCTTCCCGGTGCAGGGCAACATCTACCACACGGGCCTTGGCCAGGATCAGCTGCTGGTCGCCCTGCACGGCCAGTTCGTGGCCAGCGTACCGCCGCCGGCCATCGGCTCGTTTCTGGTGCAGTTCCGCGCCGGCCTGGTGGTCGACAAGACCTGGAACGGCCACGGCGGCTTCGACTACCTGAACACCCACATCGACAACGTGCCGGTCAAGCGGGTCTGACCCCTTCTGCGCGCTGAGAGGCGGGGTCCGGTCGCATGACGACCGGGCCCCGTTCTTGTTCGAGGACCGGCGTTGTGCGAAATCGCACGGCGTGTCGGGGACGCGCGCTGTAGCGTTTCCGACGACGACCAAGGCGGCGCAGGGGGCGACCGCCAGGCGTTGCGGGGGAACACGGCATGGCCGACGATACTGAAGTGTGCGGGGCGGACGCGGGCGTGGTCCAACTGGTCGTCGGCAAGCTGGGCATGCCGGGCGCGCCGATCCTGCGGCTGGACCTGCAGTTCGCCGCCGACCGCGCCAACGGCGTGGCCGAGATCAACCAGGCGGTCATCGGCGGCAAGCACCGGTTCGAGGTCTCGGGCGAGGTTTCGCCGACCGGGGACGCGCCCTTCGGGCTGCGGGTCACGCTGGAAGGCCAGTTTCCCCATGCCGGTCAGGCTGTCCGCTTCAACGCCGTCCTGTCGGTGAACGAGGCCTGGGTCGGCGAGGGCCAGTTCGAGTACCTGCAGACCAAGGTCTCGAAGGTCCCGGTCAAGCCCGCGGGCTGACCGCTACAGATAATTCCGCAGCATCAGCCAGGCCTCGCGCTTGGCCTCGAACCCCATCGCCGCGTGGGCGGGGCTGGACGAGGGCAGGGGAACCAGCGCCAGGCTCTCGGCCCGCGCGGCCAGCAGGCGCGTCCCGGCCTTGGCCGCCGCGCCGCCGTTGAACGCCACCGCCCGCAGGCGCGGCAGGCCGTCGATCAGGCCGGTAAGGTCGTTGTCGGCGGCGTTCTTGATCGCCGCGTCCAGGCTGCCGGGGCGTACCGCCTCGGCGTGGACGTCCCACAGCCCGACGCCGGCCGCCAGCAGGGCGGCCAGGCGCTCGTCATAGGGCAGGGAGGCCAGGTCGCGCTCGACCGTCGCGCCGATCAGCCGCCAGAAGCCGTTGCGGGGATGACCGTAGTATTGCCCGGCGGCCAGCGAGGCGTCTCCGGGCAGGCTGCCCAGCACCAGCACGCGCACGCCGGCGTCGACGACCGGAGGAAAGCCGCGCTTGCGGGCCTCTCCGGTCACGCCTGGCGGGGCTTGCCGGCCGGCGGGCTGTCCTTGAGCCAGCCGGTGACCATCAGCCGCGGCGCGCCGGCATAGGGCGCAACGGGGGCCACCGAGTGCTGCCGGGGCACCTTGAAGATGGTCATGGTGTTGAAGGCGGGCGCAAAGCCGCGCTCGATGTCGCCCAGGTCGTCGTGGAACAGCAGCTGGCCGCCCCAGTCGCTGCGCCATTCCCGGGTCAGGCTGATGGTGTAGGCGGCCCGCCGGTCGCCCTCGCCGGTGTCGTCGTGGCGGGTGAGGAAGTCGCCCGGCCGATAGAGCGTGGCCTGGGCGTCCAGCTTGGTGATCCCCGGCTCGCCGATCACCTGGGCGCCGAAGGCGATCATCTCCGGGCTGTTGAGGAAGTCGGTCAGGTCGTGGATCGGGTGGCCCGGATTACGCCCGGTGAGATAGGCGTTGATCATCGGATAGCCGAGATAGACGTAGGCGAAGCCGGTGCGGGCCCGCAGGGTGGCGGCCTTCAGCTTCTCGCCGACGGCGGGGCCGCCCAGGCGCTGCACCGTCGCGCGGTCCAGCACCTCGGCCTTGCCGCTCTCGGTGGAGCAGATCACGTCCCACTCGACGCCCTGTTCGAGCATGCGCGCCAGGATGTCGGCCACGGCCGGCTCGAAAAGCCCCGGGATGCGGACCATGCCGTCCCGGGCGTAGGCGACCGCGAGGGCCGCCGGATCCAGCGCCGGATTGAGACGAAGGATCGGCGGCTCGCTCAACGGATCAGGCCTGCTCGCCGAAGACGCGCTTGAAGATCACGTCGACGTTCTTGGTGTGGTAGCCGAGGTCGAACAGATCCTCGAGCTCGGCGTCGGTCAGGGCCTTGGAGACTACCGGGTCGGCCTTGAGGAAGTCGAGGAAGCGGCCCTCGCCGCGCCACACCTTCATGGCGTTGCCCTGCACGGCGGCGTAGGCGTCCTCGCGCGACACGTCCTTGTGCGTCAGGGCCAGCATGACCCGCTGCGAGAACACCAGCCCCCCGAGCTTGTCGAGGTTCTTGGCCATGTTGTCGGGATAGATGTTGAAGCGCTCGATCACGCCCGCCAGGCGGCGCAGGGCGAAGTCGAGGTGGATGGTGGCGTCGGGGCCGATGCCGCGCTCGACCGACGAGTGGCTGATGTCGCGCTCGTGCCAGAGGGCGACGTTCTCCATGGCCGGGACCACGGCCGAACGGACCAGGCGCGCCAGGCCCGTCAGGTTCTCGGTCAGGATCGGGTTGCGCTTGTGCGGCATGGCCGACGAGCCCTTCTGGCCCGGATCGAACGGCTCTTCGGCTTCAAGCACTTCGGTGCGCTGCAGGTGGCGGATTTCGGTGGCCAGGCGCTCGATCGACGAGGCCACGACGCCCAGGGCGGCGAAGTAGGCGGCGTGACGGTCGCGCGGGATGACCTGGGTCGAAACCGGCTCGACGGCCAAGCCCATCTTGTCGGCCACATGCTGTTCGACGCGCGGGTCGACATTGGCGAAGGTGCCGACGGCGCCCGAGATCGCGCAGGTGGCGATCTCGAACTTGGCCATCGCCAGGCGCTCCTTGGCGCGCTGGAATTCGGCGTAGTAGCCGGCCAGCTTCAGGCCGAAGGTGATCGGCTCGGCGTGGATGCCGTGGCTGCGGCCGACGCAGACGGTGAACTTGTGCTCCAGCGCGCGGCGCTTGAGGGCGGCCAGGACCAGGTCGACGCCGTCGAGCAGCAGGTCGGTGGCGCGCGACAGCTGCACGGCGAAGCAGGTGTCCAGCACGTCGCTGCTGGTCATGCCCTGGTGCAGGAAGCGGGCCTCGGGGCCGACGATTTCCGACACGTGGGTCAGGAAGGCGATGACGTCGTGCTTGGTGACGCGCTCGATCTCGTCGATGCGGTCGCTGTCCCAGACCGCGTCGCGGCCCTTCTCCCAGATGGTCTCCGCGGCGAGCTTGGGGATGACCCCAAGTTCGGCCATGGCGTCTGCGGCATGGGCCTCGATCTCGAACCAGATCTTGTACTTGGTCTGGCTGGACCAGATGGCGGCGGCTTCGGGGCGGGCGTAGCGGCTGATCATGGGCCGGGGGTTTCGTCGCGTGGGGCCGCTGAGTCAAGGGAAGCGGGTTATTACTTAGGAGGACGGTGATCCTCCCCCTGAAGGGGGAGGTGGCCCGGAGGGCCGGAGGGGGAAGGTTCTGATGAGCTGGCGAACCCGTCGAAGGGAGTGGTCACATCCCCCTCCGTCGGCTTCGCCGCCACCTCCCCCTTCAGGGGAAGGATTTCGGACCTCATCGCCGCGACTTCATGTGCCCCACCATGCCGATGGCCGCCAGGGCGTAGTGCACGCCGGCCCAGGCATAGAAGCACAGTGAAACGATGATGCCCTGCTGGGTGGCGCGGGCCATGGCCCCGCCGCAGGCCTTGGCGGTCTCGATCGCCGCGCCCTTGGGGGCGATGCCGCCGGGGCAGGCGGCGGCGAAGTCGATCGGGCCGGGCGAGAACATGCCGCCGAGCGCGGTGAAGATGCCCGTGGCCTGCGGGTGGTTGAAGTGGAAGCCGGCCAGGTGGTCGATCAGCCAGCCGGTGAACACCGGCCCGCCGCCGAGCGCGATCAGGTTGAGGAAGAAGAACAGCAGGGCCGTGGCCGTGGCCCGGCGGCGCGGCTCCACCGAGTTCTGCACCACGCCGAAGGTCGGGGCGAGATAGACGTAGTGGAAGACGCCCGGGATCAGCAGGATCAGCGCCGTCATCTGCCACTCGGTCTGCAGGTAGGCGATGATGTAGATCGGCGTGCAGAGAATGAGGCCGATGGCGGGCGTCAGGGCGTACCACTTGGCGCTGCGCTTGCCGGCCCAGTCGCTGAGGAAGCCGCCGACCAGCGTGCCGACGCCGGCCGAGAAGCCGCCGATCAGGCCCACGATCAAACCAACCTGCGCCAGGCCCAGGCCGAAGGCGCGCACGAAGTAGGGCGGCACGAACGCGCCCGAGCCGTAGGAGCCGAACGAGGCGATGGTCACGCCCAGCACCATGTGCAGCACCGGCCACTTGCCGAACAGGATCTTGGTGACGGCCCAGAGCTCGGAGAACTCCTGCTTCAGCGAGAAGGCCGGCTTGGCTGGTTCGGCGGGGATCACGGCCTCCGGCTCCAGCGGCGCCTCGACGACATCGGAATGGCCGCGCGGCGGTTCCTTGACGACCAGCTTGACCAGCAGGGCCAGCAGTATGCCCGGCAGGCCGACGATGACGAAGGCGGCCCGCCAGGACAGTTCCTGGGCCAGCCAGCCCCCCGCGACCGCGCCGAACATCGTGCCCAGCGGAATGCCGAAGCTGTAGATCGACAGGGCCGAGGCGCGCTGCTTGGGCGCGTAGTAGTCGCTGATCAGCGAGTGGCTGGGCGGCGAGCAGCCCGCCTCGCCGACGCCCACCCCGAAGCGGTAGAGCGCCAGCTGGGCGAAGCTGGCCGCGGTGCCGCAGAGCGCGGTGAAGCCCGACCAGATGACCAGCGAGATCGAGATGATGCTGACCCGGTTCCAGCGCTCGGCCAGGCGGGCGATCGGAATGCCGAGGATGGTGTAGAGCAGGGCGAAGTAGAGCCCGCCCAGGAGGCCCAGCTGGGTGTCGGTCAGGTGCAGGTCGACCTTGATGGCCTGGCCGATGGTGGCGATGATCGTGCGGTCGATGAAGTTGAAGGTGTAGGTCGCCAGCAGGAGCGCCAGCACCGAGGCCTTGTATCCCTTGGAATAGAGCGGCCGATCGCCGCCCGGCGCACGCGCCTGGCCCATACTGACTCTCTCCCTTCAAACGTTTGTTCTATTTGCGCCGACTGTGACCCAAGGTCAGGGAGAGCGCCACCCCCTTTTCGAAGCTTCGGAATGGTGGCGGCTTTGCGGCGCGCGGATGAACCGCAGATAACAGGAGAGGGCGGGAAGGTTCAGGAAAGCGAGCGCCTACTGGCGCCACACAAGGCCGGTCGAACGGCCGCCGCGTCGGAGGTCTCCCATGCAAGCCGCCCCCCGCAAGACTGAGCAGGAAACGCCTGCCCGCGAGGCGAAGATCGTCTCGCTGGCGCAGTTCAACCACGCCCGCTCGATGAAGGCGCTCGACCGCTGGGACACCGGCGTCCCCGCCGACCCCTATCCCTTCGCCTACTGTTTCCCGAGGTCGGAGCGCTAAACAAGATCCTCCCCCTGTGGGGGAGGTGGCCCGAAGGGCCGGAGGGGGGACGTTTTCAGCTTCCGCGGCGTCGGAAGTCACTCCCCCCACCGATCGCTGCGCGATCGCCTCCCCCAGCGGGGGAGGTTCGCCGACTACCCCACCATGTCCTCGCGGATGGTCTTGCGGGCCGCCCAGAACAGCGCGAACGCCACAAGGCCGAACATCGTCGAGACGATCAGCGCCCAGCGCACGCCTTGGGCCTCGCCCAGGCCCATTGGTCCGGCGAAGACGTCGCTGAGCGCGCCGACGGCCACGGGACCCAGGCCAAGGCCGATCAGGTTGATCACGAACAGCAGCACGGCCGAGGCCGTGGCCCGCATCGACGGGTCGACGATGCTCTGGGCCGTGGCGTAGACCGGCCCGTACCACAGCGTGCCCAGCAAGATGGGGATGGCGAGGATGCCGATGGCGGCGGTCACCGAGTCCAAACTGACGGCGGCGATGTAGAACGGCAGGGTGACCAGCGAGGCGATGGCCGGCACGGTGACGTAGGCCCGCAGGTCCTTGGCCCCCAGCTTGTCGGCCAGCTGTCCGCCCAGCCAGGCGCCGATGACGCCGGCCGTGCCGCCGATCAGGCCTAGAGCCAGGCCCAGGAAACCGGCCGACTTCAGCCCGAACTGCGCGGCCAGGGCGGCGACGTCGGCGCCGTGGTTGCGGAAAAAGTACGAGGCGATGAACGGCGCCTGGCCATAGCCGACGAAAGCCTTGATCGAGGCGGCGAAGGCCACCAGCCAGAAGGTCTTCTTGGTCATCAGAACGGCGAGCGCCGCGCCGAAGCTGACCTGATGGGCGGCGCGGCCGGCCAGATCGGCGGCCAGCTGCTTGCGCGGCTCGACCAGGGTGAAGGCGGCGATGATCGCGAACAGCACGCCCGGCGCGCCGGCGACCATGAAGGCCGCGCGCCAGCCGTAGGCGTCGGCGATCAGCCCGCCCATGGCCATGCCGGCCAGGGTGCCCAGCGGCGTGCCGATCGAATAGAAGGCGATGGCGCTGGCCCGCTTTTCCTTCGGCACATAGTCGGTGATCAGCGAGTGAGCGGGCGGGGTGCAGCCGGCCTCGCCGACGCCCACCCCGATGCGGGCGGCGATCAGCTGCCAGACGTTTTGGGCGAAGCCGCACAGCACGGTGAAGGCGCTCCAGGCCAGGATCGAGGCGGCGATGATCCGCGGCCGGTTCTTGCGCTCGGCCAGCCGCGCGATCGGGATGCCCAGCACGGTGTAGAAGATCGCGAAGGCCAGGCCCGTCATCATGCCCAGCTGCCAGTCGGCGAGGCCCAGATCCCGCTTGATCGGCTCGGCCAGGATGTTGACGACCTGCCGGTCGAGGAAGTTCAGCGTGTAGATGATCAGCAGCACCCAGAGGGCGTAACGGCGGTAGCCGCTGGACACGGGCGCGATCACCGGCGACGGAACTGCCGTCTCGGCCATGGGCGTTCTCCCTCAAACATTTGTTCTAATCGTTGAGGCGACTTTAGACGCGCGTTAAGCGGTATGACCAGTCCGCATCGAACAGGAGAGACCGTCATGGAACTCGTCATCGGAACCAAGAAGTGGTCGACCTGGTCGCTGCGGCCCTGGCTGGCGCTCAAGCGGATCGGCGTCCCGTTCAAGGAGATCGAGGTCGAGCTGCGGCGCGGCGACGCCACCGAGGCCGACATCGCCAAGCATTCGCCCAGCAAGCTGGCGCCGGCCCTGAAGGACGGCGACCTGGTGGTGTGGGACTCGCTGGCGATCTGCGAATACCTGGCCGAGAAGTTCCCGGAGGCCAAGCTGTGGCCGGAGGATCCTGAACTGCGCGCCCTGGCCCGCTCGGCGGCTGCCGAGATGCATTCGGGCTTCTCGTCGCTGCGCGGCGAGTGCCCGATGGACCTTGGCCTGATCAAGCACGCCGACCTGTCGGAAGCCACCCAGAAGGACGTCCGCAAGATCACCGAGCGCTGGAACCAGCTCCTGAAGCGTTCGGGCGGGCCGTTCCTGCTGGGCGAATGGTCGATCGCCGACGCCTTCTACACGCCGGTCGCCACCCGCTTCCGCACCTACGGCGTGCATCTGTCGGACTACGGCGACACCGGCGCGGCCGGCGCCTATTGCGAGCGCCTGCTGGAGACGCCGGAGTTCCTGGCCTGGGAGGCCGGGGCCTAGGGGCCGTACTCAATGCCTTGGCTATAAAGGTCGTCATCCTGGCCGGAGGTCCGCGTAGCGGGCCGCAGAGCCGAGACCCAGGGGCCACCGGCAGTGCGCCGGCCCCTGGGTCCTGGATAAGCGCATCGCGCTTTCCGGGATGACGATCGGTGAGGTATTGATCCTAAAGGATTTTCTCTCCCGGTCGGACTTTAGGCCGTCGGGAAGAAATGCATGTAGGGCTCGGCTTCATTCAGCGTTCGCGCATAGGAGGGCCGGGCCTTCAACCGTTCGAGATAGGCCGCGGCGTTGGGGCGTTCGGGGGCCAGCGGCATGACCTTGTCGGCATAGAACATCGCCGGGGCCGCGGCGCAGTCGGCCATCGAGAACACCTCGCCGGCGGCCCAGGCGCGGCCGTCCATGTCGCGTTCGACAATGTCGAGGGCGGTGGTCAGGTGGGCTCTCGCCTCGGCTAGGCCATGCGGGTCCTTGGCGTTCGCCGGCCGGATGCGGTCGTTGACGATCTTCTGCATCGGGGCCTGCACCGACAGGTCGAAGAACCGGTCCCTGGCCCGCACTTCCAGCGCCAGGTCCGGATCCTGGGGGATCAGGGAGGCGGCGCCAGGATGATGGATATGCAGATACTCGATCAGGATCGAGCTCTCCGGCACGACCGCGCCGCGCCCGGTGTCTTCCAGCACCGGCATGCGGGCCATCGGCCATAGAGCCCGGAACGCTTCAGCCGAGGCCTGGTCGCCGAAGTCGACCATGCGCAGTTCAAACGGCAGGTTCAGTTCGTACAGCGCCACCAGCGCCTTGTGGCAGAACGACGAGAGCGGGTGGGCGTGCAGGATCAGCGCCATCGGTTTCCTCCGTTGGCGCATTGGCGCGGAAACGGAGAGCGTCGTCTACAGCCCGAACGCCTTCAGCAGCCGGTCGGCGGCGGCCGAGGCGGGCAGGTCGCCGGCGCGCACCGCGCCTTCGGTCCCGCTCACGAGCGCGGCCACGGCCGGCGCGGCGCGGAAGGCCTCGGCCAGGCGGTCGTTGACCATGGCCCACATCCAGCGGGCGTCCTGGTCGGCGCGGCGGGCGGCTCTCGCGCCATTGGCGGTCATCACCTCACGGTGGCGCTGGACCTGGCCCCACAGCGTGTCGAGGCCGGCGCCGGTCAGGCCCGAGGCGGTCAGCACCGGCGGCGTCCAGTCGGGATGGGCGGGCGTGAGGATGTGCAGGGCGTTGCGATAGTCGCGGGCCGAGCGCTCGGCCTTGGTGGGATCGGCGTCGGCCTTGTTGATGACCAGCAGGTCGGCCAGCTCGATCAGGCCTTTCTTGATGCCCTGCAGTTCGTCGCCGCCGCCGGGGATCAGCAGGGCCACGAAGATGTCGACCATGTCGGCGACGACGGTCTCGGACTGGCCCACGCCCACGGTCTCGACGATGACCACGTCGAAGCCGGCCGCCTCGCACAGCAGCATGGCCTCGCGGGTCTTGCGGGTCACGCCGCCAAGGGCGCCGCCGGACGGGGAGGGGCGGATGAAGGCGTTCGGATCGGTGCTGAGGCGCTCCATCCGGGTCTTGTCGCCGAGGATCGAGCCGCCGTGGCGGCCGGACGACGGGTCGACCGCCAGCACCGCCACCCTGTGGCCGTCGGCGGTCAGGGCGCAGCCCAGGCTCTCGATGGTGATCGACTTGCCCGCGCCCGGCACGCCGGTGATCCCCACGCGCTGGGCGCCGCCGGTACGGGGCATCAGGCGCTGGAGAAGCTCGCGGGCGGCGGCCTGGTGATCGGCGCGGCGGCTCTCGACCAGGGTGATGGCGCGGGCCAGGGCCGCGCGTTCGCCGGCCAGCAGGCGGCGTTCGAGATCGGCGATGTCGAGGACGGGCGCAGACACGCCCCCGACTTAGAGGACGACCGCCGTGCCGGAAACCGAAACCATCATCATCTGCCCGTTGGGGCCGACTGTGTTGTAGTCGAGATCGACCGCCAGGATGGCGTTGGCGCCGACCTTCTCGGCTTCCTTCATCAGGCCCTTCAGGGCGTCCTCGCGGGCGCGTTCCAGCACCCGCTCGTAGGAGCTGGAGCGGCCGCCGATGAAGTCGCGGATCGAGGCCAGCAGGTCGAGCACGACGTTCGCGCCCAGGATCGCCTGGGAATAGATCGCGCCCTTGTACTCCTTGACCGGACGGCCCTCGATGAACGGGGTGGTCGAGATCAGCATGGCCGCGGGTCCTTCGATCGATGGCGCATAGTTAAGCATAAACGGGGCGCGCCGCGAGGGGCTCCGGCGTTGCACGCGTGGCTATACGGCGAAGTTTCCCCTCTGGCGGGAAACCGGCTTCCGGCAAGCCTGGCCTTGAGGCAGATTGCCCGCGCTGAAGCTGGGGGGCTGGCCGTTGTTCTTCGCCAAATCGCATCTCGACCTGCACAACATCCGGGGCAGCGTCGAGCGCACGGTCAAGCTGTCCGACAACATCGTCGGCGTCGGGCCGGTGGGCATCGGCCTGGACGGCATCCTGGCCTGGTTCGGCGGGGCGGGTTCGCTCTACTCGCTGGGCGCGGGCGGGGTGCTATTGTTCGACGGCGTGCGGGCGCGGGCCGCGCCGATGGTGCTGATCCAGATGACGGCCGTGCTGCTGATCGACGCCCTGCTGCCGCTGGGGCCGCCCGGCCTGGGCGCGGTGGCCGACACCCTGTTCACCGGCCAGAAGTGGGCCGGCGGCATGTTGATCAAGCACATGGACGACACGATCTACTTCGAAGGGACGCGCAAGGAAGCCCAGGCCACGGCCGAGTATCGCGACCTGCTTGAGCGGATCCGCTCGGGCAAGGAAAAGCGACGAGTGGTGTTCCTGGGCTGACAACCAAGCTTGCGGCGAGGCGTTGAGACCACATGACCGACGATGCCGTCCTGCAAGGCGAAGTAATCGATGAGGGGCCCGCCGGCCATCGACAGCGGGCGCACAAGGCTTGGCGCAACGCCGAGACGATCAAGCGATTGTCGGACCGGCTGATCGGCGTCGGCCCCATCGGCATCGGCCTCGACGGCGTGCTGGCCTGGGTGCCGGGCGCCAACACCGCCTACAGCCTCGGCGCGGCGGCCGTGCTGGCCTATCACGCCTGGCAGGCCCGGGCGTCGCTGCCGACGGTGGCGCGGATGGCCGCCTACATGCTGTTCGACAGCTCGACCAGCGCCGTGCCCGTCGTCGGCTGGGCGATCGACACCCTGTTCCCCGGCCACCTGATGGCGGCCAAGGCCCTGCAAAAGGACATCGAGGCCCGCCACGGCGCGCCCGAGGACGTCGATCTCAAGCGCCGGAAGAAGAAGGCGAAGGCGGGCAAGCGCTAGTCGTTCAGCGGCAGGTCCCCGACACGGATTTCCAGGTGCGGGAAGGCCTTGGGCGCCACGCCGCCGCGGACGCCTTCCTCCCAGATCGAACGATAGCCGCCCGCCGTCGGTTCGCGATGGACGATTAGGCGCTGGCCCGAAACGTCGACAACCCAATACTCGCGAACGCCCGCTGCGGCGTACAGATCGGCCTTCTTGCCCAGGTCGAAGGCCTGGCTCGAAACCGACACCTCGATGGCCAGCATGATATCGCCGCCCTTGAGGTCGCGGTCATGCACCGTGCTCGGAAAGATGGCCAGATCGGGTTCGGGCGCGGTCTGGTCGTCCAGGCGGATCGGCGCGTCCGAATTGATCTCCCACTGACCTTCGGCCAGGCGGCGGGTGAAGAACTGGGTCAGCCAGCGCCGACAGCGAACATGAGGAACGCTTTCCGGCGACACTGCGATCAGTTCCCCCTCGATCAGCTCGACGCGGGCGTCGTCCGCCAGAATGCCGGTCTCGACCATGCGCAGCACGTCGTCATACGTGAAGCGGTACGGCGCGACGGTTTCGGCAAGATGGCCCGGAGCGTTCATGGCGCGACGATAGCACGAGCCTCGAGATGCGTAACGCCGTGCGCTCAGAGTGCGAGGCGGCTGCGGGGCGGCGGAGCCGCGGGCTTCAGCGCCCATTGGCGGCCATAGACGATCCACCAGACGCCCAGGCCGGTCAGCAGGCCGACGCCGATGCAGAGCGGCCAGGCGATCGGCAGGCCGAAGAAGAGGCCGTCGCGGAACGAAAGCCAGGCCACGCTCGCGCCGACGGCCAGGCCGGCCATAGCGGCGGCCCACGGGTGATGCTGCTCGATCTGGTCGAGCAGGGCCCAGGCCGCCAGGCCGGCGGCGACGTAGGGCCAGCCCAAGATCAGGCCGAACACCGGCGCGGCCAGCATGGCGTTGAAGGGCTCCCCGTCGATCTCTGCGCCGCCGGGGACGAACAGGCCGTACACCGCGCCCAGGAACATCGACGGCGCCAGGTGGCTGAACAGGGCTCCCACGACCACCCTCGGCATGGTCGTCCGCGTCTTCGCCCGTCGCATGTCACCCTCCTTGCTGTCGGCAAGGGCGAGGAGAGGGCGTGCGCGTGCAGCCCGCGCGGCGCCTGCGATGGAGAAGCGATGCAGGCGGTCGCTAGGCCGCCTCGCCCTGGGTGTAGCCGAGCTGCTTGTTCAGCTTGTCGAGCAGTTCGATCACCGCCTCGGCGATCACCGTGCCGGGCGGGAAGATCGCCGCCGCGCCGGCGTCGCGCAGGGCCTGGAAGTCCTGCGGCGGGATCACGCCGCCGACCACCATCATGATGTCGGCGCGGCCCTGCTTGCCGAGCTCGGCCTTCAGTTCCGGGGCCAGGGTCAGGTGGCCGGCCGCGAGCGACGAGGCCCCGACGATATGGACGTCGTTCTCCACGGCCTGACGCGCGGCTTCCGCGGGCGTCTGGAACAGCGGGCCGATGTCGACGTCGAAGCCGAGGTCGGCGAAGGCGGTGGCGATCACCTTCTGGCCGCGATCGTGGCCGTCCTGGCCCATCTTGGCGACCAGGATGCGGGGGCGGCGGCCGTCGGCCTGGGCGAAGGCCTCGACCATGGCCTTGGCGCGGGCGGTGGTGGGATCGGAGCCGGCTTCCTTCATGTAGACGCCCTGGATCGACTTGATCTCGGCCCGGTGGCGGCCGAACACCCGCTCGAGCGCATCGCTGATCTCGCCCACGGTGGCCTTGGCGCGGGCCGCGTCGACGGCCAGGGCCAGGAGGTTGCCGGTTCCCCGCGCGCCGTCTTCCAGCGCCTTCAGCGCGGCTTCCGTCGCCGCCGGATCGCGCTCGGCCTTCAGGCGGGCCAGCTTTTCGAGCTGCTGGTTGCGCACCGAGCTGTTGTCGACCTTCAGCATCGGGATGACGTCGGCCACCTCGGGCTTGTAGCGATTGACGCCGACCACGCTCTGGCGATTGGAGTCGATGCGGGCCTGGGTCTTGGCGGCGGCCTCCTCGATGCGCAGCTTGGGAATGCCCTGCTCGATGGCCTTGGCCATGCCGCCGGCGGCCTCGACCTCCTCGATGTGGGCCAGGGCCTTGACCGCCAGGTCGTGGGTCAGGCGCTCGACGTAGAAGCTGCCGCCCCAGGGGTCGGCGACGCGGGTCGTGCCGCTTTCCATCTGCAGGAACAGCTGGGTGTTGCGGGCGATGCGGGCCGAAAAATCGGTCGGCAGGGCCAGGGCCTCGTCCAGGGCGTTGGTGTGCAGGCTCTGGGTCTGGCCGTTGACGGCGGCCATGGCCTCCACGCAGGTGCGCGAGACGTTGTTGAACACGTCCTGCGCCGCCAGCGACCAGCCCGAGGTCTGGCTGTGGGTGCGCAAGCTGAGCGAGCGGTCGTCCTTGGGCTCGAACTCGCGCTTCATCAGGCGGGCCCACAGCAGGCGGGCGGCCCGCATCTTGGCCACTTCCATGAAGTAGTTCATGCCGATGGCCCAGAAGAACGACAGGCGCGGCGCGAAGGCGTCGATGCTCATGCCGGCCGCGACGCCGGCCCGGGCGTACTCGATGCCGTCGGCCAGGGTGTAGGCCAGCTCCAGGTCGGCCGAGGCCCCGGCCTCCTGCATGTGGTAGCCGCTGATCGAGATCGAGTTGAACTTGGGCATGTTCGCCGAGGTGAAGGCGAAGATGTCCGAGATGATCCGCATCGAGGGCGCGGGCGGATAGATGTAGGTGTTCCGCACCATGAACTCTTTGAGGATGTCGTTCTGGATCGTGCCCGAGAGCTTGTCGGGCGTGACGCCCTGCTCCTCGGCGGCGACGATGTAGAGCGCCAGGATCGGCAGCACCGCGCCGTTCATCGTCATCGACACGCTCATCTTGTCGAGCGGGATGCCGGAAAACAGCGTGCGCATGTCGAGGATCGAGTCGATGGCCACGCCCGCCATGCCGACATCGCCCTTCACCCGCTCGTGGTCCGAGTCATAGCCGCGGTGGGTGGCCAGGTCGAAGGCCACCGACAGGCCCATCTGACCGGCCGCCAGATTGCGGCGATAGAAGGCGTTCGAATCCTCGGCCGTGGAGAAGCCGGCGTACTGGCGGATCGTCCACGGGTTGGTGACGTACATGGTCGGGTAGGGGCCGCGCACGAAGGGCGCGACGCCGGGGCGGCCGTCGGTGAAATCGAGGCCCGCCGCATCCTCGGAGGTGAAGGCGGGGGCGACGTCGACGCCTTCCGGCGTGCTCCAGGCCTTGCCCGCCGGCGGCGCGGCGGTCGGTTCGGGGCTCTCGAAGGCGACATCGGCGAAGTCGGGGAACTTGCTCATGGCTCAGGCTCCCTCGAAGGCGGCGGCGAAGCGGATGGGCGTCAGGGCCGGACAGCGGCTGTCGGGGCCGGGCAGGCGCGGGTCGGGACCGTCGACGGCGAAGGCGGCCGCGTCGGGCGTTTCCACCTCCGGCGTCTTGTCGTCGGCGTTGGGGAAGGCGGTGACGCCCAGGATCTTGCGGCTCTTGTCGGCGAAGGCGCTCTCTTGCCCTTCGCGGGTTTCGGCGACCATGTCGGCGATCAGGCCGCTTTCCAGCGCCTTGACGATCCCGCCGTCGGCCTCGATGGCCTGGAAGCCGCCCCAGGCGGCGCGGGCCAACTGGTCGGTCAGGGTGTCGAGGTACCAGGCGCCGCCGGCCGGGTCGGCGACGCGGCCCAGGTGGCTCTCTTCCATCAGCACCAGCTGGGTGTTGCGGGCCTGGCGGCGGGCGAAGGCGGTCGGCAGGCCGATGGCGTCGGTGAAGTTTCCGAGGATGACTGTGTCAGCCCCGCCCACCGCACCGGCGAAGCCGGCGGCGGTCAGGCGCAGCAGGTTGGTCCAGGCGTCGGCCCGGGCCAGCATGCGCCGCGACGAGCGGGCCTCGATCCGGGCGGGGGCGTCGACGCCGCAGGCGCGGGTCAGCTGGGCCCACAGCGAACGGACGGCGCGCACCTTGGCCACGCCGGTGAAGTATTCGCCGTCGAGGCTGACGCCCAGAACGATGCGCGACCACGCGTCTTCCATGGGCAGGCCCGAGCGGACCAGGGCCTTGGCGTAGGCGACGGCGCTGGCGGCCATGACCGCCAGTTCCTCGGTGTTGGATCCGCCGGCCTCGTGCACGGCGCGGCCCGTGGCCAGGAACAGGCTGGCCGTGGCGTAGGTTTCGGCGAGGCGCGCGCCGACCGTGGCGGCGCTGAACAGGTGGCTCTCGATCGGGCCGGGGCTGGCGCCGGCCTGCATCCAGGCGGTCAGCGGGTCCATGTGGAAGGCGAGCGGCGCGTTGGGCGCGGCCTTGGCCAGGCTCGCCAGCCAGTCGGCGGCCTTGGGCCCCAGGAACCCGGCGTCCAGCGCCACGGGGGCGAGGTCGAGCAGCACGCCGTCCAGCACGCGGGCCAGGTCCTCGCGCGAACCGACCGCCACACCGGTCTTGCCGGCCGGATCCAGCGCCAGCAGCACCGAGGCCGCGCCGTTCTCCAGGTCCTTCAGGATCTCGGTGTTGGCGTGCTTGGGGTCGGGATGGGCGACGCGGGTGCGCAGGTCCCAGGGGCGGTCGACGTCGCGCGGGCGCAGGTCGCGGGCCACGGTCACGGCGTCGTCGGCGGTATAGAGCGGGCGGATGGCGACGCCATCGGGATTGACGCGCACCAGGGTCTCGTCGAAATCGGCCCCTTTCAGGGTCTTCTCGACCAGTTTCAACCACTTGGCCTGGGCCAAGGCTTCGTCGGGCGGGCCGAAGTCGTCGGCCAGTTGGGCGGGCGCCTCGCTCACGACGGGGTTCTCCTGCGGTGCGGCATTCTTGTATTTTGACGCAGTTGCGCGCCTGCCGCCACGGAGGTCAAGCGCTTGCAAGTCCCATGAACAGGCGTTTAAGCTAACGCTGTTAACATGCGCGGCGCGTGACGTCGCGGAACGAGGAGACCCCCGTCCCATGGCCCTGCCGCCCATCCTGCGTGACCGTCTGCGCCTGCCGGTGATCGCCTCGCCGCTGTTCATCATCAGCAACCCGGACCTCGTGATCGCCGAGTGCAAGGCCGGCATTGTCGGTTCGTTCCCGTCGCTGAACGCCCGCCCGCTATCGCAGCTGGACGAGTGGCTGGCCCGCATCACCGAGGAACTGGCCGCCTGGGACAAGGCCCATCCGGACATGCCTTCGGCCCCGTTCGCGGTGAACCAGATCGTCCACAAGACCAACAACCGGCTCGAGCAGGACATCGAGCTGTGCGTGAAGTACAAGGTGCCGGTGGTGATCACCTCGCTGGGCGCGCGCGAGGACCTGAACCAGGCGATCCACTCGTACGGCGGCATCACCCTGCACGACGTCATCAACGACCGCTTCGCCCGGAAGGCCATCGAGAAGGGGGCCGACGGCCTGATTCCCGTGGCGGCGGGCGCTGGCGGCCACGCCGGGGCCATCTCGCCCTTCGCCCTGGTTCAGGAGATCCGCACCTGGTTCGACGGCCCGGTGGCCCTGTCGGGCGCCATCGCCAGCGGTCGCTCCGTCTTGGCGGCCCAGGCCATGGGCGCGGACCTGGCCTATATCGGCTCGGCCTTCATCGCGACCGAGGAGGCCAATGCGCCGGAGGCCTACAAGCGGACGATCACCGAGGCCAACGCCAGCGACATCGTCTATTCGAACCTCTTCACCGGCGTGCACGGCAACTATCTGCGCCAGTCGATCGTCGCCGCCGGCCTGGATCCGGAAAACCTGCCGGAGAGCGATCCGTCGAAGATGAGCTTCGGCTCTGGCGGCAACCAGGACGCCAAGGCCTGGCGCGACATCTGGGGCTCGGGCCAGGGCATCGGCGCGATCAAGGAAGTGCTGCCGGTCGCCGAACGCATCGCGCGCCTGGCGGAGGAATATGAGGACGCGAAGGCCGAACTGGCCGCCAAGACCGCGCTGACGGCCGGCAATCGCCTGGCTTTCGCCGCCGAGTAGGACGGGGACAGACCCGGGGACGAAGGCGGCTTCGTCCCCGGCGACTCCGGCGCGGCGATCCTTGGCGGGTTCGAAACCCGCCAGGAGCGCCTCATGTCCGACGCCGCCACGCCCCGCCTTTCGCTGCCTTACGTGGCCGCGGGGCAAGCCCAGAAGCACGTCACCGTCAATGAGGGCCTCGCCCGGCTCGACGGCCTCGTCCAGCCCTGCGTCGTCAGCCGTGCGACCACGGTCCAGCCGGCTTCGCCCGCCGACGGCGCCATGTGGATCCGCCCCTCGACGGCCACGGGCGCCGACTGGGCGGCCGCGCCCTCCCACAGCCTGATGCGCTTCGAGGCCGGGGCCTGGGAGGCGATCACCCCCGCCGCCGGTTTCACCGCCTGGATCGCCGATGAAGGCCAGATGGCCGTGTTCACCGGCTCGGCCTGGGTCGCGCTGTCGTCGACCTTCTCCAGCCTGACCGCCGCCCGTTCGCCGTTCGGGGCCGATGTGCGCGTCGAGATCGTCGAGGTCGAGGCGACGTTGAGCGGCGCCTCGGTGACGACGACGGCCGTGATCCCGGCGCGCGCGATCGTGATGGGCGTCTCGACCCGCACCAGCGCCGCCATCACCGGCGCGATCTCCTACAGCTGCGGCGTCGCCGGCGAGACCGGCAAGTTCGGCTCGTCGCTGGGCGTGGCGCTGAACGCCAGCAACATCGGCGTCGTGGGGCCGACGGCGTACTACGCCGACACGCCCGTGGTGCTCACCGCGGCGGGCGGCAGCTTCGTCGCCGGCAAGGTGCGGGTGGCGATCCATCTGCTGCGGTTCGAGGCGCCGGGGGCGGTTTAGCACCAAAGCCCTCTCTCTGAGAGAGAGGGAGGGGCCCATGGCGAAGCCATGGGAGGGTGAGAGGTTTCACCGTCGGCGGGCAAATCCCGATGCGGCCTGTCGATCGGTGGATTGGAGGGTGGGTTGGCCCCAGTCGGTTTCATCGCGCCTTATCCTGAGAGTTTGTTACCTCTCACCCTCCCGCCGCCTTTGGCGGCGGGCCCCTCCCTCTCTCTAAGAGAGAGGGTTCAAAACACCGACAGCCGACCACCCCCCAACTTGCGAATGGCTCTCTGCTTGATCCGGGCGGCGGCTGCGGTTACACGCCCCGCATCCCTTGGGGAGTAGCCGCCCGCGCCTATCAGCGGGGCCCGTCGTCAACACACTCGGTCTTCGGACCGTGGCGCGGGTGAAGGAAGCACCGACAGCTTTCTTGGCGAGACCAATGGCGTCGTTTTCCGTCCGGGCTGGGCGGGGAAACGGTCGCTGTTGTCTTGTCTGCGCTCGGCCCCGCAACGGTGTTTCATGGAATCCCTGCTCGTCTCGACCCTGGTCGTGGCCATCGCCGAAATCGGCGACAAGACCCAGCTTCTGGCCATCATCCTGGCCACGCGGTTCAAGAAGCCGGTCCCGATCATCCTGGGCATCCTGGTCGCCACCCTGCTGAACCACGCCCTGGCGGCGCTGGCCGGCTCGCTGGTCGCCCAATACCTGCAAGGCGCCTGGTTCCAGTGGCTGATCGCCATCTCGTTCATCGCCATGGCCGGTTGGGCGCTGATCCCCGACAAGGCCGACGACGAGGACGGCGGGGCGGTGGGCCGCTACGGCGTCTTCCTCACCACGGCCGTCGCCTTCTTCCTGGTCGAGATGGGCGACAAGACCCAGATCGCCACGGTCGCCCTGGGCGCCCAATTCCACAACGTCACCCTGGTGGCCGCCGGCACCACGCTGGGCATGATGCTGGCCAACGTGCCGGCCGTGTACCTGGGCGAGGCGGCCACCAAGATCGTGCCGCTGAAGTACGTGCGCATCGGCGCGGCCCTGATCTTCCTTGGCTTGGGCCTGTGGGGGATCGCGAGCCTGTTGGGCCTCTTCGGGTAATGACGTAGGCGGGGGCGGGAGCTATTCACGGGTCGAACGATCCGGAGTTTCCCGCCTCATGACCCAAGACACGCTGTCCGCGACCGGCTGGGAATTCTGGATCGATCGCGGCGGCACCTTCACCGACATCGTCGCCCGCCGGCCTGACGGCCGCCTGGTCACCCACAAGCTGCTGTCGGAAAACCCCGAGCAGTACGAGGACGCCGCCGTGGCCGGGGTTCGCGCCCTGCTCGAGGCGGGCGGCGGCGGGAGCGTCGAGGCGGTGAAGATGGGCACCACGGTGGCCACCAACGCCCTGCTCGAGCGCAAGGGCGAGCCGACGGTCCTGGCGATCACCAAGGGCCACGCCGACGCCCTGCGCATCGGCCAACAGGCCCGGCCCAGGCTGTTCGACCGCAACATCATAAAGCCCGAGGCGCTCTACACCCGCGTCGTCGAGATCGACGAGCGCGTCGGCGTCGACGGCGAGGTTGTGCGGCCGCTCGACGAGGCCGCCGCGCGAGAGGGGTTGCAGGCCGCCTTTGACGCCGGCTTCCGCGCCGTGGCGATCGTGCTGCTGCACGGCTTCCGCTTCACCGACCACGAGGCGCGCGTCGCCGCGATCGCCCGCGAGGTCGGCTTCACCCAGGTCTCGGCCAGCCACGAGGTCAGCCCGCTGATGAAGCTGGTCGGGCGGGGCGATACGGCGGTGGTCGACGCCTACCTGTCGCCGATCCTGCGCCGCTATGTCGACCAGGTGGCCTCGCGGCTGGGCGAGGAGACGCGCCTGTTCTTCATGCAGTCGAACGGCGGCCTGACCGACGCCCGCGCCTTCCGCGGCAAGGACGCCATCCTGTCGGGTCCGGCCGGCGGCGTGGTGGGCATGGCCAGGACGGCGGCGGAAGCCGGCTTCACCCGCGTCATCGGCTTCGACATGGGCGGCACCTCGACCGATGTCTGCCACTATGCCGGCGAGTACGAGCGGGCCTACGAGACGGTGGTGGCGGGCGTGCGGATGCGCGCGCCGATGATGAACATCCATACCGTGGCGGCCGGCGGCGGCTCGATCTGTTCGTTCGACGGCGCGCGGCTGCGGGTGGGACCCGCCTCGGCCGGGGCCAATCCCGGCCCGGCCTGCTATCGCCGCGGCGGGCCGCTGACAGTGACAGACTGCAACGTCATGCTGGGCAAGCTGCAGCCCGAATTCTTCCCGCACGTCTTCGGTCCGAACGCCGACCAACCGCTGGACCGCGACGTGGTCTTGCAGCGCTTCGATGCCTTGGCGGCCGAGATCGAAGCGGCGACCGGCAGGGCGATGACCCCGGCGCAGATCGCCGAGGGCTTTCTGACCATCGCCGTCGAGAACATGGCCAAGGCCGTGCGCCAGATCTCGATCCAGCGCGGCTACGACGTCACCCGCTATGTCCTGGCCTGCTTCGGCGGGGCGGGCGGCCAGCACGCCTGCCTGGTGGCCGACGCCCTGGGCATGAAGACGGTGATGATCCACCCGTTCGCCGGCGTGCTGAGCGCCTACGGCATGGGCCTGGCCGACCTGCGCCTGCTGCGCGAGACCACGGTCGAGCAGCGCCTGGACGAGGCCGCCGCCACCCTGCCGGCCCGCGCCGCCGCCCTGGCCGCTGAAGCCGAGGCGGCCCTGCGCGCCCAGGACGCGCCGCTGGTGAGCGTCGAGACGCAAGGCGCCCTGCTGGTGAAGTATGCCGGCGCCGACACGCCGCTGCGCGTGCCGCTGACCGATGCCCAGGGCGTCAAGGCCGCCTTCGAGACCCTGCATCAGCGCCGCTTCGGCTTCGTCTCGCCGGCCACGCCGCTGGTGGTCGAGACCCTGAGCGTCGAGGCGATCGGCCATGCCGACGCCGGCGCCGAACCGGATTTTGAGTCCGGCGCGTCCAAGGGCGCGCCGGTCGCCCTGACCACAGCCGATATCCGCATGGCCGGCGAGGTTCGCGCGACGCCAGTGTTCGACCGCGAACGACTTGCCGTCGATGCTGAGGTGTCGGGTCCGGCTATCATCCGCGAAACCACCGGTACGACGGTGGTCGAGCCTGGCTGGCGGGCCAAGGTCGATCCGCACCTGAACCTGATCCTCGATCGCATCGAGGCGCTCGCGCCGCGTCGCGCCGCCGGCGCGGAAGCCGATCCGGTGATGCTGGAGGTGTTCAACAACCTCTTCATGGCCGTGGCCGAGGAGATGGGTTTCGCCCTGCAGAACACGGCCTATTCGGTGAACATCAAGGAGCGGCTCGACTTCTCCTGCGCCCTGTTCGACCGCGATGGGAACCTGATCGCCAACGCCCCGCACATGCCGGTGCACCTGGGCTCGATGGGCGACAGCGTGCGGGCCATCCGCGACGGCCGCAGCCATGACGGTCGAGGCATGAAGCCCGGCGACGTCTACATGCTGAACGCGCCCTATGCCGGCGGCACCCACCTGCCGGACGTGACGGTGGTCATGCCGGTGTTCGACACGGCCGGCTCCTTGCTCTTCTACGTCGCCGCGCGGGGCCACCAGGGCGACATCGGCGGGATCACGCCTGGCTCGATGCCGCCGGGCAGCCGGACGGTCGAGGAAGAGGGGGTCCTCATCGAGAACTTCCTGCTGGTCGAGGGCGGCCGGTTCCTGGAGGTCGAGACCCGCGCCCTGCTGGCTTCCGGCAAGTGGCCGGCGCGCAATCCCGACCAGAACATCGGCGACCTGAAAGCCCAGGTCGCCGCCTGCGCCCGCGGCGCCGAAAGCCTGACCGGCCTGGTCGCCGAGTTCGGCCAGGACGTCGTCGAGGCCTACATGGCCCACGTGCAGGACAACGCCGAGGAGGCCGTGCGCCGGGTGCTGGCCAGGCTGTCGGACGGCGCGTTCGCCTATGAACTGGACGACGGCAGCGTGGTGAAGGTGGCGATCACCGTGGACCAGACGGCTCGGACGGCCCGCGTGGATTTCACAGGCACCAGCGACCAGGTTCCGACCAACTTCAACGCCCCGGCCTCGATCTGCCGGGCGGCGGCGCTGTATGTCTTCCGCACCCTGGTGGACGACGAGATCCCGATGAACGACGGCTGCCTGCGGCCGGTCGAGCTGGTCATTCCCGAGGGCTCGATGCTGAAGCCGCGCTATCCGGCGGCGGTGGTGGCCGGCAACGTCGAGACCAGCCAGGTGGTGGTCGACGCCCTCTACGGCGCGCTGGGCGTGATGGCGGCCGCTCAGGGCACGATGAACAACTTCACCTTCGGCGACGAGCGGCGGCAGTACTACGAGACCATTTGCGGCGGCGCGGGCGCGGGTCCGGACTTCGCCGGCGCCGACGCCGTCCAGACCCACATGACCAACAGCCGGCTGACCGATCCCGAGGTGCTGGAGACCCGCTATCCCGTGCGGGTCGAGGCCTTCTCGATCCGGCGCGGTTCGGGCGGGGCGGGCGCCAATCGCGGCGGCGACGGGGTGGTGCGCACCATCGGCTTCCGCGAGCCGATGACCGTGACCTTGCTGTCCAACCGCCGCCGCGTGCCGCCGTTCGGCCTGCATGGCGGGGCCTGCGGGGCTCTGGGCCTGGCGCGCATCGAGCGGGCGGACGGCAGCGTGCAGGTCCTGGCGGCGACCGACGAGGCTCAGGTCGCGGTCGGCGACCGGGTGGTCATCGAGACGCCCGGCGGCGGGGGCTGGGGGAAGGTCTGAGCCTTTCGCCGCCTCATCCCGCGCGCTAAGCATCCTCGAACGCAAGAGAGGCTTCAACCATGACCGACATCGCCCGCCGCACCTTGATCGGCGCCGCCGGTCTTGTCGTCGCGACGCCCGGCCTGGCCCTGGCCGCCGGCAAGCCCCGCGTGGCGATCCAGACCAGCGCCGGCACGATCATCGTCGAGCTGGAAGACAAGAAGGCGCCGGTCACCTCGGCCAATTTCCTGCGCTATGTCGACGGCAAGAAGTACGACGGCGGGACCTTCTATCGCGCCTCGCGCACCAAGGGCGTGAAGGGCGCGGGCTCGATCCAGGGCGCGCCGCCGCCGCGCGCGCGACGCTTCGCGCCCATTGCTCACGAGAGCACGACCAAGACGGGCCTGCGCCACAAGCCGGGCGTGATCTCGCTGGCCCGCAACGCGCCGGGCACGGCTACGTGCGACTTCTTCATCTGCGCCAGCGCCATGCCCTATCTCGACGCCCATCCGGGCGCGAAAGGAGACAACCAGGGCTTCGCCGCCTTCGGAACCGTCGTCGAGGGGCTGCCGATCGTGAAGAAGATCCTGGCCATGCCCACCGGCGGCCCGGCCTACACCGAGGCGATGAAGGACGAGATGCTGAAGGCGCCGGTCCAGATCCTGAGCATGAAACGCGTCGGCTAGTCGCGTCTGGACAGTTCGGCGAGGCGGGCCTCCAGCCGCGCCAGCGTCGTCTTGATCTCTTCCTGTTCGGCGTGGCTGAACTCGTTGGCGTCCTTGATGCAGCGCGAGCAGATGGTGCCGATCAGCAGCGGCAGGATCAGCAGCAGGGTGACGTGCATCAGCACGACGGCGACGACGCGCCCGCCGGGCGTCGCCGGGTAGAAGTCGCCGTAGCCGACCGTGGTGGCCGTGACACAGGCCCACCAGATGGCGTCGAGATAGGATTTGCCCTCGAAGAACGCATAGGCGCCGGCGGCGGCCAGCAGGATGACGACATAGACGATCAGCAGTTCGCGGACCGTGTCGAGGTACTTCATCATCGGTGAGGGTCCCGGTTGGAGCGGCCTAGGGTCCGATCACCCGTCGGGCGCGGATGGCCGTCTGGCCGTCGATGTTCATGAGGTAGCTGCCTGCCGCGGCCTTGCGGATCTCGACCTTCGAGCCGGCCTTGGGCGGCGAGGACAGGTCGCGATCGTCGGCCTGGCGCCAGGTCGCGCCGTCGGCCAGGGTCAGGATCCAGCGGCCATCCGCGCCGCGAACGGCCTTGGTCACCTCGCCGGCGATGCGGTCGACCTCCTCGGGCTTGTCGCCGCGATCGAAGACCGACAGGGCCGAGAGGTCGAGCCCGAAGGCCTGGCGGCGGGCGGCCTGGGCCTGCTGGCGATCGACGATGATGACGTCGCCCTTCTTCTCGGCGGTGGTGATCGAGTCGACGGCCGCGTCGTAGCAGGCCAGGCGCTTGTCGCTTTCGGCGATCCCCCGGCAGTCGAGCAGGGCCTTCAGGGCGGGGGCGACGTCGCGGACGACCGGCGCGGCCGCCTGGGCGGCGCCGACCGCCAGGACGGCGGCGAGGCTCGTGGCCGCGAGGGCGCGGCGCGAGGGAAGGCGGAAGGTCGTCATCACGGCGCTCCAGGTTCGTCGATCAGCCAGCCGGTGACCGACAGGCGCTTGGCGGCGGCATAGGCGGCGACCGGCGCCACCGAGTGGGGGCGCGGCACGCGGAACAGGGTCAGCACGTTGAAGCCGGGCATGAAACCCCGTTCGATCTGGCCGTCGGCGTCGTGGAACAGCAGTTGCCCGCCCCAGTCGGGACGCCAGCCCTGCGTGAAGCCCAGCGTGAAGGCGGCCAGGCGCGTGTCGCGGCCATGCTTGTCGTCATGCAGCGTCAGGAAGTCGCCGGGGCGATAGTTCGAGGCCTGGGCCCGGACGCCGGCCACGTGGGGCGTACCGATCACCTTAGCCCCGAAATCGAGGAAGGCCCTGCTCTGCACCAGTTCGGTGAGGGCGTGGATGGGCGGGGAGGGGTCTCGCGCGTACTCGTCCTGCATCGGATAGGACAGGTGAATGAACGAGAACCCCCGCGAGGCGCGTTTCAGCGCGCCTTGCAGGAACTGGCGCACGGCCGCGTCGCCGAACTTGCGGATGGCCTCGTTGGTGATGACCAGCGTCTCGTTCTTCTCGTCGGGCGCGACGATGGCCCAGGACGACACCCCCTCCAGCAGATCGCCGGCGGCGGTTGCGTCGACGGGCTCCAGAAAGACGGGAATCTGAACGACCCCCTCGCGGGCGAAGGTGTCGGCGAAGGTCGCGGGATCGAGATCGGCGCGGATACGCAAGGTCGGTTTTGCGGCCGTCATCGGGCGACGTGGTTCACGGCGAATCTCCCCCGTCGCGGCGGAGGCGGCGACGGGTTCTAGCTAACAGATCGATGTTCGACGGTTCAATCGCCCCTGGCCGGACACAGGGTGTCGGCGCCGAAAAAGCAGGCGCCGGCTTGCGGCGCATGGCGCATGGGGTATCGGATGCTGTCCATTCGTCGCCAAATCGCAATGTTCTGCGACTGGTCGGCTTGAGTTTAAATCTGGCGAACCGTAGTTTTCGTATACCGTCGACTACGCAAAGTTTGACCATTCAGCGGCCGGTTAAGCTGCAACAAAAACCCACCGATGCTTGAAACGCCTTCAGTCTGGGCGTTTTCGATTATCGATAAGAAATGTTTCACTTCCAGCAACAATTGAACGACCTTTTCGACCATAATGGGCGATAAGGTGGCTATATATGGCGCATTTGGGGCAGAGTGCGTCCCTTTTGTTACAGTGTGAACCAAATGTAATCTGTCTTCTTCAGGCAAGATTGACCCCGGTTCGTCAAACGCCGTTCATGCGGGCAGACCCGCTTCGAGCCCGACGCGGGGGGGCAAAATGCGCCGCACGGGGGAACACGAGCGGCGCCGCTATAAGTTTTTGGAGGTCTGATGTTGCACGCCTTGTCCACGCGTAAGCGTTTGCTTGCGTCCACCCTGCTTTGCGGCGTGATCGCGCCCGCCATGGTGGCCTCGCCGGCTTTCGCGCAGGAAGAGCCTGCCGCGGTCGAGGAAATCGTCGTCACCGGTTCGCGCATCGCGCGTCCTGACCTGACCTCCAGCAGCCCCGTCGCCTCGGTCGGCGAAAAGGAACTGCAGCAGTCGGGCGTGGTGAACACCGAAAACCTGATCAACACCCTTCCGCAGGCCGTTCCGGGCATCACCTCGACGGTCAACAACGGCAGCAACGGCACCGCCACCGTCAGTCTGCGCGGCCTGGGCTCCAACCGCACGCTGGTGCTGGTGGACGGCAAGCGCCAGACGCCGACCACCCAGGCCGGTTCGGTCGACATCAACCTGATCCCGCCGGCCCTGATCAAGCGCATCGAAGTGCTGTCGGGCGGCGGTTCGGCCGTGTACGGCTCGGACGCCATCGCCGGCGTCGTCAACTTCATCCTGAAGGACGACTTCGAGGGCATGGAAGTGTCGGCCGGCTACCAGGCCACCGACAAGGGCGAGGCCCCGATCTATTCGGGCTCGATGACCTTCGGCGCCAACTTCGGCGGCGACAAGAAGGGCAACGTCGTCCTCAGCCTCGGCTACAACAAGCGTGAAGCCCTGACCCAGGGCGAGCGCGGCGGCATGCTCAGCACCGCCTGGGGCGACAACGCCACCCGTACGGGCCTGGTCCCCAGCGGTTCGGGTTCGAACGAGCCGGGCCAGGTCGGCGCCTTCGTCTCGGGCCGCTTCGTGACCCTGCCGGGCGTGGCCAACAACACCGCCAACACCGCGCTGTTCCTCAGCAACGGCAACGTGCGCCTCTACAACGCGGCGACCGACACCTACAACTTCGCGCCGGTCAACTACGTCCAGACCCCGCAGGAGCGCTACTCGGTCACCTCGCTGGCCAGCTATGAGCTCAAGCCGGGCCTGACCGCCTACGCCAAGGGCAACTTCGTCAGCAGCAAGGTCGTCACCCAGCTGGCGCCGACGCCGATCGGCAACCGCACCTTCCGCTTCACGCTCGACAACAACCCGTTCCTGACGGCCGCCGCCAAGACCGCGCTGAACAGCCTGGGCTCGAGCACCGCCTACACGATCCCGTCGAGCGCCTCGTGGACCGCCGGCACCTTCACCGACGTCGACAGCGACGGCGACGGCATCTACGACACCGTCACCGGCGTCTTCAACCGCCGCCTGTCGGAAGTCGGCCCGCGCGTCTCGCGCTTCGACTTCAGCGGCTTCCAGGTCCAGCTGGGCCTGAAGGGCGAGATCGAGGCCATCAACGGCGGCTTCGACAGCTACTTCCAGTACGGCAACACCCACGGCAGCAACTCGCTGCTGGGCGACACCAGCCTGGCCCGCATCCAGCAGGCCCTGCTGCTGAACGCCGCCGGCACCGGCTGTCTTGATCCGTCGGGCGGCTGCGTGCCGATCAACCTGTTCGGCCAAGGCAACATCTCGGCCGGCGCCGCCAACTTCATCAAGACGCGGATCAACTCGTCGCAGGACTACGAGCAGCTGTACGCCGGCCTGGTGTTCAACGGCGACACGAGCAACGCCTTCTCGCTGCCCGCCGGTCCGATCGGCTTCGCCGTCGGCGCCGAGTACCGCGCCGAAGACTTCGCCTTCAACCCCAGCCAGGACCTGGCCACCGGCAACCTGACCGGCTTCAACGCCAGCCCGCCGGTCTCGGGCCGCTTCGACGTCTACGAAGCCTACGCCGAACTGGCCGTGCCGATCCTGAAGGACCTGCCGTTCGTCAAGTCGCTGGACCTGGAACTGGCCGGCCGTATCTCGGACTACACCACCCAGCCGGACCCGGTTAAGACCTACAAGGTCGCCGGCACCTGGAAGCCCATCGACGACGTGATGGTCCGCGTGTCGTACAACAGCGCCATCCGCGCTCCGTCGATCGGCGAACTGTACGCTCCGCAGAGCAACGGCTTCCCGACCTCGACCGACCCCTGCTCGGCCCGCGCCAACCCGAACGCCCAGGTCCGCCAGGCCTGTATCAATTCGGGCGTCTCGGCGGCTCAGGTCGGCGTGCTCAACGCCAACCAGCAGACCCAGACCCTGTCGGGCGGCAACCCGAACCTGAAGCCGGAAAAGGGCGAAACGACCACGGTCGGCGTCGTCTACACCCCGTCCTTCGTTTCGGGCCTGTCGTTCACCCTCGACTACTTCAAGATCGAGCTGAAGGACGCCATCGACACCTTCGGCGGCGGCACGGCCAACCTGATGGCGGTCTGCTACGGCCCGATCGTCAACGGCAACCCGAACTCGCCCTACTGCCAGGCCATCAACCGCCTGGGCAACGGCTCGATCGACTACGTCTCGTCGATCAACCAGAACGTCGCGGCGCGTAACCTCGAAGGCTTCGACTTCGGCGTCACCTACCGCACGCAACTGGAAGACATCGGCCTGCCCGACTGGGGCTCGCTGGCCGTTCGTTCGCTGTACACCAACACCTGGGAGTACACGATCATCCCGGACGAGATCTCGCAGCCGATCAAGTGCGCCGACAAGTTCGGCACGCGCTGCTCGGGCGCCGGCGTCAACCCGATCCCGCGCCACAAGCTCAGCACCTCGGCCAACTGGCGCTTCAAGCAGTTCGGCGTGAACCTGGTCTGGAACTACCTGGACGACGTGATCGACGACGCTCCGGCGACCCGTTACACGGTCGAGGAAATCGGCGCGAAGAACTACTTCGACCTGTCGGCCGACTGGGACGTCAACGACAACCTGGCCTTCACCGGCGGCGTCAAGAACCTGACCCAGGAAGCCTATCCGATCCTGGGCGGCAACGCCTCGCCGTCGAACAGCGGCTATCCGGCCGTCTACGACGTGCTGGGCCGCGTGTTCTTCCTGAACGCGCGCCTGCGCTACTGATCCTGGACGGCGCGCTCCGAAAGGGGCGCGCCGGACCTTGGTCCTTACGAAAGCCGGCGGCCTCGCGGTCGCCGGCTTTCTTCGTTCACGGCCTAGCCGCGCCGACGGGCGGCGTCGGCGAGATAGAGCTCCAGATTGGTGTAGCCCGAGCCGTCCTTGGCCTGGACCGCTCCGTCGGCGGGGGTCTTCGGGTCGAGGCCATGGGCCTTTTCCCAGGCGTCGGGCATGCCGTCGCCGTCGCTGTCCCGGGCGGGCTTGCCGGCGGGCAGGGCGGGCCAGCCGCCGACGTCCTTCTGGCTGTTGATCATCTTGCCGGTGCGGTCGCGCACGCCGGCGACGATGCGGGCGTCGACGCTGTCGCGGAACACCGAGGCGCCGGCGTCGGCCAGCACGCGCTCATAGGCCAGCGGCGCCGGATCGGACTTGACCGGGCCGACGTCGACCGGGGCGGGCAGGCGATAGCCGGCCGGCTCGGGAATGGTGAAGGCGACCAGGCTCCAGGGATCGGCGGGCACGTTGGTCAGCATGCTGTTGCCGGCGAAATAGGCGCTGGCGAGGCTGTTGCTTTCCTGGAAGGCCACCGCCTTGGTGCTCTGCGGGCCCATGATGTAGGCGTTGTCGACGAAGTTGTAGGCGACGACCGCGGCCTTGTCGGCGTCGTAGCCCGCATAGCCCTTGCCCCAGTTGTAGAAGACGTTGGAGCGGAAATCGAACAGGGCCCCGACCGGGTCCTTGTCGGCGCCGTCGTAGTTGCCGGGGCGCGGCATGCGGGCCATGTGGTTGGCCCACAGATTGTGGTGGAAACTGATCTTCGAGCCCCTGCCGCCGCGGATCAGGCTGCCATAGCCGTGGTCGCCCTTGGCGTGCAGCGAATGGGCCATGGATTCGGCGATGATCGACCACTGGACCGTCAGGTCGAAGAAGCCCTGGCCCTCCTCGCCATAGCGGGCCGAGGCCGACAGGGTCTCGTCCACCGACCAGCTGGCCGAGACGTGGTCGAGGATGATCCGCCGGCCGTTGTTGATCCAGATGGCGTCGCTCTCGGTCTTGCTCTCGTCGCCCAGGCGCGAGCGGATGAACCGGACGACCACGTCGTCGGCCGAGACGACGAGGGTGTGGTCGCGCAGGGTGATCCCGCCGCCCGGGGCGGTCTGGCCGGCGATGGTGATGCGCGGCTGGCTGATCTTCAGGTCCGACTTCAGCTGGATCGTGCCGGCGACCTCGAAGACCACGGTGCGCGGGCCCTTGGCCTCGACGGCGGCGCGCAGCGAGCCGGGGCCGGAGTCCTCCAGGTTGGTGACCTTGATCACCGCGCCGCCGCGGCCGCCCTGCGAAAACCGGCCCGCGCCTTCGGCGCCTGGGAAGGCCAGGGTCTGGGCAGATGTCTGGGCGGGGGCCTGTCCAGCGATACCCAGGAGGGCGATGGCGGCGGCGCCGGCCAGCAGGCGGCGCGGACGAAGGCGGATCATGGCGCGGTTCTCCCCGAGGCCGGCGAGCGTCGTGCGCGCATCGTCCGGATGGCGCGACCCTGCCCTTGAGATCGGAGAATGTCCACCGGTGTCATTTCGCGGGCGGGCGTGGCGCCGCATGACGGTAACCCTACACGGGCGAGGGGGTTGCCGCGCCTGTGATCAATTCCTGCTCGATATCCGGGCGAAATCGGCTGCTGCGTTGCGGCGAGACGCCGACAGGCGAAGTTTTCTTCCGAAAATGGGCGGCTGGACCTGACGCTGGTGTCAACCTTACCGGATTGCCGTCGATTCGCGTCCCGGGGGGGAAGCACGCCATGTCCGCCGAAGAAGCCAGCCTCCGACCGGAGCGCATCCTCGACCTGTCCGAACGTCTCAGCGTGGTGGCGGGGCAGAAGATCGGCGAGATCTCTACCGTCAACCGGGCCGCCAAGATGCTGGCGATCAACGCGCTGATCGTCGCCGCCCGCGCGGGTGAGGCCGGCAAGGGCTTCGCCATCGTGGCCGAGGAGTTCAAGAAGATCTCGACCCAGATCGACGAGGTGGCCGGGGCCCTGGAAAGCCAGGTGCGCGCCGACCTCGACGAACTGACGGCGATCGGCGGGGCGATCCTGTCGCACCTGCGCGGCCAGCGCCTGGCCGACCTGGCCCTGAACGCCATCGAGATCATCGACCGCAACCTCTATGAGCGCACCTGCGACGTGCGCTGGTGGGCGACCGACAGCGCTGTTGTCGACTGCGCCATGGCCCCGTCGCGCGAGGCGTCCGACTATGCCAGCCAGCGGCTGAAGGTGATCCTCGACGCCTACACCGTCTATCTGGACCTGTGGATCTGCGACGCGGCCGGGCGGGTGATCGCCAGCGGGCGGCCCGACAAGTATCGCGGCGTGCAGGGCGCCTCGGTCGCCAACGCCAGTTGGTTCCAGGAAGCCTTGCGCACCAAGAGCGGCGACGACTTCGCCGTGGCCGACATCGCTCGCCAGCGCCTGTTGGACGAGGCGCCGGTGGCCACCTACGCCACGGCCATCCGCGAGGGCGGCCAGGCCAGGGGCAAGGTGATCGGCGTGCTGGGCGTTCATTTCGACTGGCGCCCGCAGGCCCAGGCCATCGTCGACGGCGTGCGCATGACCGACGAGGAAAAGGCCCGCTCGCGCGTGCTGCTGCTGGACCAGAACCATCGGATCCTGGCGGCCTCGGACGGGCAGGGCGTGCTGACCGACAGCTTCAAGCTCGACACCTCGCATGGGACCATGGGCAGCTACGCGCAGGGCGACCGCACGATCGGCTACGCCCTGACCCCGGGCTACGAGACCTACAAGGGCCTGGGCTGGTACGGCTGCCTGGTGCAGCGCCAGGCGGTGGACACGCCGCTGCCGGTGGCCGAGCGGGTCGTGGACAATGTGCTGCGGCTGAAGGCTTAGAGCGAACCTCCCCCTGTGGGGGAGGCGATCGCGTAGCGATCGGTGGGGGGAGCTGGTGATGACTTTCCGGCGCAGCGGA